>JAJECB010000438.1 GCA_022822245.1 Gammaproteobacteria bacterium | reverse complement strand
GATGCGCATCGGGTAGTAGCTCTCGAGGTACTCGGAAGGGATGTTCTCGAAAAGGGGCCACCACGAGTGCCCGTCCATGCCGTCCCCGACCGGCCGCCCCGGGATCCCGCCGTAGAGGATCTCCATGAGCTGGAACGCGCGGCCCTCCGAGTCCCTTCCCGAGTAGAGGAAGTGCGGGCTCGACCCGTACCCCGCGGCGGTCGCCATCTCGGGGGCGTTCCGGCTGAGCGCGCCCCCCAGCACGTCGAACTGCCGGGCGAGCGCGTGGGTGCGCGACCCGAGCGGGGCGGGGAAGTCCGGATGCAGGAGCGAGCCCTTCGGCAAGGTCACGTGAATGATGTCGTAGAAGCCGTCGTTGAAGAGGATCTGGGGGTCGAACACCATGATCATGTAGACCCCGATGAACATCTTGAACATCCCCTCGTGGAGGTAGAAGTTCACCGGGCCGGGCGCCTGCGGCGAGGTCCCCGTCCAGTCGAAGAAGGCGTGCTCGCCCTCCCGCCACACGGTCAGCTTGAGCCGGAACGGTCCGTTGCCGCAGCCGTCGTCGTCGATGAAGTCGTCGAAGGTCTGCGGCTCCTCGGGGAGGTTCTGGACGATGAGCTTGCGCATCGCCCGCTCGGTGCGCTCGAGGAGGGCGGTGCACGCGCGGGCGTAGACGTCGGCGCCGAACCGCTCGCAGATCTCGATGACCCGCCGCTCCCCGGCCCGGCAGCCCGCGATGATCGCCATGAGATCGCTCAGGTTCATCTCCGGCGTGCGGGTATTGTTCATGATGATGTCGAGGGCGGCGCGGTTGAGCTCGCCCGCCTCGTAGATCTTGACCGGGGGGATCCGGAGCCCTTCGCCGTAAATCGAGGTCGCGGCGGTCGGCATGCTGCACGGGATCGGACCGCCGACGTCCATCATGTGGCCGAACATCGAGCTGAAGCCGATGAGCTCGCCGTGATGGAAGATGGGGAGGAGCACCATCCAGTCGTTGATGTGGCTGATCGCCCCGCCGCACTTGTAGGGGTCGCTCTGGAGGATGATGTCCCCCGGGGCGAACTCGAACGCCTGCTCGGCGAGCATCTCCGGGATATAGGAGCCGAACTGCCCGACGATCATGCGGCCCGCGGCGTCGGTGATCATGGGGAACTCGTCGTGCTGCTCGCGGATGACCGGCGACATCGCGGACCGGAACAGCACCGCGTCCATTTCGTGGCGGGCGTTGCGAAGGGCGTTCTCGATGAGGTCGAGGGTGATGGGATCGAGGGCGGTGTCGGGGGCGCGCCGGGGCCGGGCGCCCCGCGACGCGACCGGAACGGCCGTCGCTGCCGCCGCGGACCCGAGGCGATCGGGGGCGACCGCGGGTCGCGTCCGGGCCGCCGCCCCGTTCCCGTTCGGAGAGCCGCGCGCGGAGGATGCGGGGGCTCCGTTCCCGGCCGCGGTTCGTTCCCGTCGAGGCGTCGGGGCGTCGCGGACGGTCGCGCCCGACCCGTTGCCGTTCGACGGGGCGCGGTTTCCGGCGTCCTCGAAGAGCCGGTCGAACTCGTCGCGGCTCGATCGGAGCATCTCGTCGAGCGAGGTGGTCCGTCCCGAATCGTGTGGCCTTTCCATATTCGCTCTCCCGGTCTCGAGGCCCCCCGGATCCCTCCCGGTGCCGTCCGCGTCCCCCGCCCGGCCCGCCGATCGAGCCGCACCCGAATCAGGCGTCGTGGCTCACGTAATGAGCCTCACCGACATCGGCCGGCCGTTGATCTTCCACCGCTTCCGGGGTGCTGCACTCCAACGGTGCGCATTCCCGTCCCTCCCTGGCCATGCGTTCCGGTTTCCCGGATGGTAACCAACCGAAACCGGCAACATCAAACCGGCATCAGGACGGCCGGCTGCCGCCTCCGGCGGGGCGGATGAGGATGTTGAGGTGCGGGTCCACCTCCCCTTCGTGACCGGGGTGGACCACGGTGGTGGAGTCACGCTGGGTGATCACCGCCGGACCCGATATCCGGTTCCCCGGCCGGAGCGCTTCCCGGTCGTAGATGCCGGTCGTCACGAACTGCCCGTCGAAGAACACCGGGTGGCGGCCGGTCATCGCCCCCGCCGCGTCCGGCCCCTCGGGGTCGAACCTCGGGAACTCGACCTTGACCACCCTCCCGACCGCGACCGCGCGCGCGTTCACGAGCTCCACCGGTTGATCGAGCCGGAAGCCGTACTGGCGCTCGTGGAGGTCGCCGAACCGCTCCGCGGCCTCCGCGAGCCGGCCCGCCCGGAGCGCCTCGGGGTCCACCGGGATCGCGAACTCGTAGCCCTGGCGGAAGTAGCGGACGTCGAGCTCGTACGCGACCGACTGCCGGTCCGCCGGGACCCCTTCGTTGCCGAGCCACGCTCTCGCCTCCTCCCCGAGGCGAGCGAGCGACTCGGCGACGTCCTCCGACCGGACCTCGTCCAGGGTGCGGATGAGGGTGTGGGCGAACTCGTTCTTGATGTCCGAGTAGAGAAACCCGAGGGCGGAGAGCACCCCCGGGGTGGGCGGCACGATCACCGGGTAGCACCCCGCGAGGATCGCCATCGCGTTGCCGTGGAGCGGCCCCGCCCCCCCGAACGCGACGAGCGCGAAGTCCCGGGGGTCGAGCCCCTTCTGGACGGTGACGAGCCGAAGCGCCCCGAACATGTTCTCGTTGACGATGTCGAGGATCCCCTGCGCGGCCTGGTGGAGGTCGAGCCCGAGGGCCCGGGCGGTCTTCCCCACCGCCTCCTCGGCCGCCGCCACGTCGAGCTGCATCTCGCCGCCGAGGAGCGACGGCGGAAGCCGGCCGAGCACCACGTTGGCATCGGTCACCGTCGGCCGGTCGCCGCCCCGGCCATAGCAGGCGGGGCCGGGCCGGGCCCCCGCGCTCTCGGGCCCGACGCGAAGCGCCCCCGTCATCGGCACGTGCGCGATGGAGCCCCCACCCGCGCCCACGCTGTGCACCTCCACCGAGGGCACCTTGATCGGGTAGTAGCCGAGCGAGGTCTGGCGCGAGATGTTGGGCTTCCCCTCCTGGATGAGGGACACGTCGGTGGACGTACCCCCCATATCGAACCCGAGGGCCTCCGGATGGCCCCCGAGGGAGGCGAGGAAGGCCGCTCCCGAGACCCCGCCAGCCGGCCCCGAGAGCATCGTGTGGACCGGGGACTCGGAGGCGTGGGACACGCTCATCAGGCCGCCGTCGGAGCGCACGATGTGAACGTGCGGATCGAACTCGACCTCCCGGAGCTTCTCCTCGAAGTGGCCGAGATAGCGGCGCATGCTCGGCCCCACGTAGGCGTTCATGACCGCGACGAGGGTCCGTTCGTACTCCCGGAACTCGGCGAGGATGTCGGAGGCGATGGTCACCGGCAGCTCGGGGGCCCGCTCGTGCACGAGCTCCGCGAGCCGCCGCTCGTGGGCGGGGTTCGCGTAGGCGTGGAGGAGCGAGATCGTGATCGACTCCACCCCCGCCCCGACCAGCTCCTCGATCGCGGCGCGGGCGCGCGCCTCGTCGAGCGCGGTCACCACCTCGCCCCGCGCGCTCATCCGCTCCGGCACCCCCCGGGTGTGCTCGAGGTCGGCGAGCGGGTCGGGCTTTTGCATGATCATCCAGCCCGCGAGCGGCCCCGGGGTCTGGGACCGGGCGAGATGCAGGATCTGCTCGAAGTCCCGGGTGACGAGGAGGCCCACCTTCGCCCCCTTCTCCTCGAGCACGATGTTGGTGGACACCGTCGTGCCGTGGAGCAGGCTCGACACGTTGCCGGCCGACTCGCCGGCCCGGTCGAGGATCCCGCGCACCCCGGTCAGGATGCCGATCGACTGGTCTTCGGGGGTCGAGGGAGTCTTGAACAGCGAGAGCCGGCCGGTCTCGTCGTCGAAGAGCAGGAGATCGGTGAACGTGCCCCCGACGTCGATTCCAAGACGGCTCGCCATGCGATCGGGGCGGGGCTAACCCCTCGCACCGCCGCCGGCGTCCGGAGAGGGCGGGCGGCCGCGCTCCGAGCCGGCCCGGGGCGGCGCCCGGCGCGGTCGCCAGCCGGTGCGGAGCGCCCGCACCAGGTGGTGCAGCAGGTAGAACAGAATGGCGAGGATGACCATCACCACGATGCTGACGATCCGCGCCCCGAACCCGACGTCCGACGCCGCGCCGGCGCCGGCCGGGGCCATGAGGAGCTCACTCAGCATCTCGATGGCCTGGATGATCGCGCCGGCGAAGAAGATGACGGCGACGAGGATCGCGATCTGGAGGGTGTCGTATACGAGCGCGGTCGCGTCGAGCTCCCCGCCGTCGCGGAACACCTGGCGCCGGAAGGACTGCCAGTGGGCGATGACGTAGGCGACCACCGCGACGAGCGATGCGAACCAGAACAGCACGTTGCTGAAGTGGATGCCGGGTATGCGCTCGAGGAGGTAGATCTCGAACGGCTTGTAGAAGTAGAGGAAGACGAGCGCGATGACGACCGCGACCAGCGCGATCCACGGCCGGGGACGCCGCCAGCGTGACACTTCGTCGTTCATGCCGGCCTCAAGCCCTCATGACATCGATTCGGATCCGCGGCGCCGGAGGCTCCGCGCCGGCGCATGGTACATCAACGCGGGAGCGCGTCGCCTCGATTCGCGCCCGCCAGCCAGGAAGGTGGCGAGATGTGCGGGCCAGGCGGCAGGGCTCGGCTCGCGCGGGGTGCGCGGGGTGAGCGGGCCGGCGGTAACCAGCGTCCGCGAACCCGTTCGGCCGCGCTGCCAGAGGCTACGGGGAGCGGACGTAGTGCATCAGACTCGGTATGCCCGGCTGCCACCGATCGCCGGCTCCGGGGGGCTTCCAGACGTAGCCGACCATGGCCAGCCGGTCGCGGCACCGCACGATCTCCGGGGTCGAGTCGAGGGCCAGGGCATCGGCGATGACCGCATCCAGCGAATCCTGGGCGAGCGTCGCCCGCTCGGCGAAGGCATCGGCGACCGAAGCCGCGACCTGGAGCAAGCCTTGCCGCCCCAGCTCGTCGCGCCGGTGCTCGTAGTACGTGCGCCTTTCGAGGTCGAAGGCCCGACTTGCGTGCGCGACCACCGCTTCGTCGACCAGCGGCTTGCCATGCCGCGTCGCCGCCTCCCACAGCTCCGCTCCCCAGAGCTGGATGAAGTACGGATAGCATTGGCTCTCGTCGAGCACGCGCCGCAAGGCCGCGGCCTCGAAGGCGACGGCGGGGTCCTGGTCCGCGAACGGTCGCACCAAGGCCGTGGCCGCGGCCTCCTCGTCGAGCAGACCAATGCCGATGTGCTTGGCGCGGTTCCAGAACGTAGCCGACATCCGGTCGAGCTGGAGCGTCAGGCCGGGAGTGCCCGCCAGCGCCAGCAGGAAGGGTGCGGAAGCAGCCGCGGACTGGCTGGCGTTGAGCAGTGCCCGCCCCACCCCCTCGTCCAGGGTGTGCGCCTCGTCCAGGAGGATGACCAGAGGCCGATGGGCGCAACGCAGCGTAAGCAACTCGGCCAGCGTGCCCGGGTTGTCGCCGAGCTCCCAGCCGAGCCGTCCGATGCCGATGGAGACCGAGAGCGTGTCCGGGAGCAGCGACCGGAAACGGGCCGGCGGCACCAAAGCCGTAGCGAGCGCATCCAGGTTCGGCAAGTCGCTCGGCGTGCGCCATACGACATCGACCTTTCCGGCAGCCTCGATCTCGCGCTCGAGCCAGCGCAACAGTACCGTCTTGCCGTTGCCTCGGGGACCGGACAGCACGGCGGCCCGCGGCGCGCCCCGGCCCGCCTGGACGTAGGCGAGCAGCCGCATCAGCTCATGCTTCTCCGCATCCCGACCGGCCAGGAACGGGGGAAGAACGCCGTAACCGGGAACGAAGGGATTGACTGACGGCGGCTCGCGCATGCCCGAACGATAGCAGACGAGGAACGTCTGGCGAGGCTGCGCCTCCGAGCGACGAGGCGTGTTCGAAGCCACCGAGCTCATCCGAACCCCGGCGCACCATACCGGTAGCAGCCTTCGTCGCGCCTTCGTCGTGATAGCGCCGCACGGCGCGCTTGACGGTGGAGCGCGACACACCGAACGCCTCGGCCAAGGTGGTTTGTGAGATGCCGGCGGTGAGGTGGAATCGGGCGATGCGAAGGTGTGTGCAGCGCACATCACCGGCCGGGTGGCTCTCGAAGGGCAGCAGGTTGGAGAAGTAGG
>JAJECB010000173.1 GCA_022822245.1 Gammaproteobacteria bacterium | reverse complement strand
CTGAACGCCTAGTCACATGGGTAGCCGCGAGCACGCCCGTAATGGGTTGATCTGTCTACACAATACCAAGACTCGTATCTAGGAGGTGTCAAACTCGGGAGGAAGTCTCTCCGGGAAAGCGGGCGTTGTTCTGGCATTTCGTTTCTCCCTTTCTGAACCTTTCTGAACGAGGTGTGAGGTTGCTCCAATGGGGATGCCGGCGTCCCGGAGCGCGCGGCTTCCGCATCTTCCGGAACCGTCCGCCGGCAAGGCGGCTTCCCGGCGGCCCATTCGCCGAGCGGACGCAGCGGGCTGTCGCGTGGGGCGGCTTGCCGTCATCCGGCGCACTTCCGTCCGTCCCGCGCTGCGGCCGGACGACCGCCGCCGCTTACTCTAGGCCGAAAGGGACAACGGATGGATAACGATCCCGGAACCCTTGGTTTGAAGAACGCGAATGTAATCTACTTGCCATAGGCGTCTCTGAGATCGCCGGCAAAGGTCTCGACGACCTGGGTCGGACGATATCCCTTCCTCAGGATCAGATCGAACACGAAGACGTACAGGACTTCATCCGCGCCGAGACGCCGCAGAGCGCCGCTTTCGACCCATGACCGCGCATAGTGAAGGGGGAGAATCCCGATGTAGCGACCGCTCAGGACCGAAACGAGCTGCGACTCTATCTGGTAGGCGATTGCGGCGACGTTGTCGAAACCGAGAGTCTTGCGGCGCTCATCGCGCCAGTAGCCCCGGCTGACAACCGGTTCCTTTCGCAACGAGGCCAGGTCGACCTCGGACTCCGCCACGTCGAACAGGGGGTGCCCGCGGCCGCAATAGAGCCCGTGCGCTTCTTCGTAAAGGGGGGTGTAGTCGAGTCCCTTGATCTTGCGTGGAAAGCTGCCGACGCCAAGGTGCAGCTCGCCCTTGAGCACCTTTTCCTGGAGAACCTGCGGAAACTCCTGATGCAAGCACAGCGTCACGTCGTTCGACCGCGCCCGGAAACGGCCGATGACGTCATGCAAGCGCGAGCTTGGGTCCGTCGCGATACAGTCGACGAGTCCGATGTTCAGCCGGCCGGCGAGGCGCCCCCTCAGGTTCCCGACTGCCTCCGAGAAGTCGTCGAGAGACCGAAAGAGACGCTGCGTCGCGGAATACACCACCTCGCCCTTCTCCGTCAGGCGGAAGCCGCTGCGGCCCCGCTGGCAGAGGCTGACTCCCAGACGCTGCTCGAGCGCAGTGATGTGATTGGAGATGGTCGGCTGGCTGATGTTCAACTCCGCCTGCGCCGCAGCGAACCCGCCATGGCGCACCACCGCGTCAAATACTCTCAAGACCCGAAGATCGGTCCCCGCGAGCTGCATTGTTCCACCGGAATCGCGTTATCCATTCATCCAACTATACCGATCGGGAGGGGTCGAGGTCGGCCGCGAGGGAGGCGCGGACCGCCTCGGGGGCGGGGTCCGCGCGGTGCGAGTAGGCGGGGTGGTCGATGCCAACCGCGATCGGGGCGCCGCCCCGGGCCGCCGCCGAGAGGTCGGAGGCAAGCTCGAAGCGAAGGAAGTGCACCGACGAGGTCTTGTCTTCGGTGGTGCGCTCGAGGTCCTCGTCCGCGACCGCCCACACGGGAGCCGCGTCGCCCACCTTCGCCCAGACCCGGTCCTCGATGCCGACCATGCGGCCGAGGGCGGCCCGGCGCTCGTCCTCGTCGTCGAACTCGATCATGAACGTCGCCTTCCAGTTCGAGCCGTCCGGGATGAGCGGGTTGTAGGCGTCGAGCTCGGCCTCGATCTCCGCCGCCTCGAAGATCCGCTCGGTGCGGAGGATCTCCTGCACCTGGTACTGCATCGTCAGGCGGTCCTCGAAATGCAGGGTCGCGTTGGGGCCGATCGGCAGCCGGCGCGTGCGCTTGTGGCGGAGCACCCGCTCGCGGAACGCGGGGCGCTCGGCCGCGTAGCGCTCGAGGCTCAGGAGGTCTTCTCGGGTCAGCTTGTCCATCGGATGGTCCGGCGCATGTCGCGGGTGGTGATTATTGGTCTGTCGCGGGTCGTCCGTCGCGTGCGGCGTGCCGCCGAACATGCGTCGGGTGATCGGTGCCGGCCGCCGCCCGCCGCCTTCAGATCCCGTAGGCCTTAGATCCCGTAGGCCTTGCGCAGCAGGGTCAGCGGATGATCGGCCGAACGGCCGTCCCCGAGCCCGTGGGCGATGTGGTTCCCCGCCATCGGGCAGTCGCTCCCGAAGTGGTCCGGCTCCTCGTCGCGCACCCGCCGTACCACCGGTCGCACGATCTTCATCGAGTGCGCGTAGCTCTCGCGTTTGACCGCGTAGGTCCCGTCGTGCCCGGAGCACCGTTCGATCACGCTCACCCGCGTGTCCGGCACGAGACCGAGCACGTCGCGCGTCTTCGAGCCGAAGTTCTGCACCCGCTGGTGGCAGGCGGCATGGTAGGAGACCGTCCCGAGCGAGTGCCGGAAGTCGGTGCGGAGCAGCCCCTCGCGGTGCCGTTGCGCGAGATACTCGAATGGGTCGTGGAACGCCGCCCGGACATTCGCCACCCGTTCGTCCTCGGGAAACATGAGCGGCAGCTCCTGCTTGAACATGAGCACGCACGACGGCACCGGGGCGACGATGTCGAAGCCTTCATCGACGAGCGGCGCGAGCACGTCGATGTTCTCGTTCTTCGCCCTCTCGACCGACTCGAGGTCCCCGAGCTCGAGGCGCGGCATTCCGCAGCAGCGCTC
>JAJECB010000389.1 GCA_022822245.1 Gammaproteobacteria bacterium | reverse complement strand
GCCGGATCGCGGCGATCCGGTCGGTGAGGTCGAGCTCGCGGATCGCGGCGCAGCATCCGCAGTAGCCCGCCACCGGCGTGGTCCGGACCATCTCGCGAACCCGCTCCACCCGGTCCGGCTCCTCGATCTGGAACGTGCGCGAGAACCAGCGGTCGATGGTCGACTCGACGAGCGACTCCATCCCCTGCGAGCGGGCCGCCTCCATCCGTTCGCTCCAGAGCGCCTGCCCCTCCCCGGGGACCCGGCTCGACGTGTCGCAGAGCGAGAGGCTGAGGAAGCGCGACGGGTCCTTGAGGGCCGCGGTCTGTCCAATCATCCCGCCCATCGAGAGCCCGACGTAGTGGGCCCGGTCGATCGCGAGCGCGTCGAGCAGGCCGAAGAGATCGTCCGCGAGCTGGTCGAGGGTGTAGTCACCCTCCGGCGCGTCCGTCCCCCCATGCCCCCGGGTGTCGTAGCGGAGCACCCGGTACTCGCCGAGGATCGGCATCTGGTCCTCCCACATGCCGACATTCGCGGCGAGCGAGTGGCTCATGACGACGACGGGCGCCGACTCCGGGCCCTCGAGCTCGTAGCGGATCCCGATTCCGTTCGCGGTGACTTTCATGGATGCGGCTCCGTATGGGGCGGGTTCCGGCCGGACCGCCGCCGGCCGGTTCCCCGGCAAGGTCAGTACGCGAGGGTCTCCCGGATGGCGTCGGCGATGCGCTGCTGGCTCGGGATCACCTGGCGCTCCAGGGCCTCGTTGTAGGGCATCGGGGTATCGAGGGCGGCGACCCGGGCGACCGGGGCATCGAGCCAGTCGAATGCCTTCTCCGCGACGAGGGCCGCGACCTCCGCGCCGAACCCGCCGGTGAGGCACGCCTCGTGGGCGACGACGAGCCGGCGGGTCTTGCGCACCGATGCGAGCAGGGTGTCCTCGTCGAGGGGCTTCAGGGTGCGCGGATCGATGACCTCCACGCTGTGCCCCTGGCGGGCGAGGCTCTCCGCCGCCGCGAGCGCGCGCGGGACCATCGCCATCGTGGCCACCAGGGTAACGTCCGTCCCTTCGCGCTTGACCGCGGCCTTGCCGATCGGGATCGCGTACGGTTCCTCGGGCACCGGGGCGGCCGGCTCGAGGTACTGGAGCTTCGCCTCGAGGAAGATGACCGGATTCGGGTCGCGGATGGCCGCGGTGAGGAGCCCCTTCGCCTCGTAGGGGCCCGAGGGCGCCACCACCACCAGGCCCGGCACGTGCGTGAACCACGCCTCGAGGCTCTGGCTGTGCTGCGCCGCCATGCGGATGCCGCCCCCCTGGGGTCCCCGGATCACCACCGGCACGGTGTTCTTGCCGCCCAGCATGAACCGGAACTTCGCGGCCTGGTTGACCAGCATGTCCATGGTGAGGGCGACGAAGTCGAAGATCTGGATCTCGACCACCGGGCGAAGGCCCGCGATCGCGGCTCCGATCCCGCAGCCGACGAAACCGGCCTCCGAGATCGGAGTGTCCCGCACCCGTTCCGCACCGAACTTCTCCATGAGCCCTTTCGTCGCCCCGAAGATCCCGCCCGTCGCGCCGACGTCCTCGCCCATGACGACGACCTGGGAGTCGCTCTCCATCTCCTGGTGGAGCGCTTCGTTGAGCGCATCCACGAAGCCGAGGGTCCGGCCGCTGCCGTTCGCGGGGGCCGGCTCCTCGAACGCCTCGTGGGGCGCGTAGACCGCGGTTCCGAGCACGTCCGCCGCGGGCTGATCCGCCGCGCGACCGAACTCCACCGCCTCGTCGAGCTCCGCGACGACCTCCGACCCGATCGATTCGATGCCCGCCTCGTCGACGATCTCGACATCCGCGAGCTCGCGCTCCACCCGCTGGACGGGGTCGCGCTCCATCCAGGCCGCGTACTCGTCCTCGCTCCGCGGATCGCGGATGTTGGCTCGCATCGAGTGTCCGCCCCAGCGATAGGTCATCGCCTCGATGAGGGTGGGGCCTTCGCCGGCGCGGGCGCGTTCGACCGCCTCGCGCACCGCCTCGTAGACCTCCACCACGTCGTTGCCGTCGATGGTGCGGCCGGGGATCCCGTACGCCACCGCACGCTCCGCCACCTGGTCCACCGAGGTCGTGTCCCGGAACGAGGTCGAGAGCGCGTACTGGTTGTTCTCGCAGACGAAGACGAGGGGCAGCTTCCACACCGACGCGAGGTTGAGCGATTCGTGGAACACGCCCTGGTTCGCGGCGCCGTCGCCGAAGAAGGCGACCGCGACCCGGCCGGTGCCGTCGAGCCGGGCGGCGAGACCCGCCCCCGTCGAGAGGGGCATCGCGGCCCCGACGATGCCGTTCGCCCCGAGGATGTTGAGGCCGAGGTCCGCGATGTGCATCGAGCCCCCGAGCCCGTGGCAGTAGCCGGATTCGCGACCCATGAGCTCGGCCATCATGAGGTCGAGCCGCGCCCCCTTGGCGATGCAGTGGCCGTGCCCGCGGTGGTGGCTCGCCATGAAGTCCTCGGGCCCCAGGCTCGCGCAGACCCCCGCCGCGACCGCCTCCTGCCCCACGTAGCTGTGCGCGGTGCCCTTGATCTCGCCACCGGTGAAGAGCTCCGCGACCTTCTCGTCGAAGGCGCGGATGCGCCGCATCGTCCGGTAGAGATCGACGTGCAGATCGGGCGGCAGGCGCAGGTTGGACTTCGGCGTCGAGCCGGTCTCGGATGGCTGAACGGTCTGGGTCATGGGCGGTCTCCTCCGGGGGACACTCTCATTCTTGCCGGACGCCGCCGGCCGGGCCGAATCCGCCAACGGCGCGGTATTCGCGCCATCGGGGAAAGACGAAACTCCGCGGGTTCACGCATCGTTGTCCATGCCGGTGATCGAACCGGTCTGCGACCGCACATCGCGCTGCGGCCAGCGCCCGGTTCGCACCTGGCTCAGGAACCACTCCAGCGCCTGGTTGAAGAGCTGCGGCTCCTCGATGTTGATGGTGTGCCCGGAATTCGGGAGGGTGATGAGCGCGGCGGCCGGAATCGTCCGCTTCATGAACACGTTGGGGGTGAGGCAGGGGTCGTCCTCGTCGCCGGTCAGGACGAGGGTCGGAACCCGAATCTCGCGCATCCCGTCCTCGAGGTCGTAGATGGACGGGCGCCGTCCCTGGATTCCGCGCATCGTGTTCGCGGCGCCGCGCAACGAGTGCTCCGCGAGCTGGCCCCGGAACTCCGCCCACCCGCGCGGGTCCTTGTTCTGGAACTGGACCCGGGTCGGACCCTCCGCGTAACGATCCGCGAAGGCGGCGACGCTCGCCGACTCGATGAACCGCGCGATGTTCTCGGTCTCGGTGCGAAACTGCTCGCGCCGGTCGCGCTCCGCCCCGTAGTCGCAGCCCGCGACCACGAGCGACAGGGCGCGGTCCTGGTGGTGGAGGCCGAAATGCAGGGCCGCGAACCCCCCCATGGAGAGCCCCACGATGTGGGCGCGCTCGACACCCAAGTGATCGAGGATCGCGAGCGCGTCGAGGCGGGCCCGGTCCTGGGAGTAGCTCTCGGGGTCCTCGGGGACGTCCGACGGCGGATAGCCCCGCGCGTTGTAGGCGATGCAGCGGTACGAATGGCCGAAGTGCCGGACCTGCGGTTCCCATGCCCGGTAGTCGCCGGCGAACTCGTGGATGAAGAGGATCGGCTCGCCGCTCCCGGTCTCCTCGTAGTAGAGCGCAACTCCGTCGTCGGTCCTGGCGTGCGGCATGGGTGTCCTCCTCTTCGCTCCGAATGCCTCTCCATCGGACGGCCCCGCCCCTCGGGTCCGTCCCCTCTCGTCCCCAAGTCTAACCGCTTGCCGCCCGATCGCCTGCCGCCGGCCGCCGCCGGCCCGCGCTCCCTCCAGCCGCTCGCCGACGGGGGCCGCGCTCCGCCGGCGACCCTCGGTGGCCCTTGCCCTTGGTGCGGCGCGCGCCAGCGCTTAACCTATCCGCAGTTCACGCGGAGAAGGAGAAGACGAGATGGCGGGGCCTCTTGACGGAGTACGGGTGCTCGAGCTGACGCGGGTCGGGCCGGGCGCGTTCTGCACCATGATGCTGGCCGACATGGGCGCGGACGTGCTCAAGATCGAGCCGCCGCCGACGGGCGCCCTCCGCGGCTCGGGGGCCTCGCCGGGGCCGGACGAGGCCCGCACCCTCGCGACGAGCTTCACCAACCGCAACAAGCGAAGCCTCACCCTCAACCTCAAGTCGCCCGAAGGACAGGAGATCCTGCACGGGCTCGTGCGCGAGCACGACGTGCTGGTGGAAGGCTTCCGGCCGGGGGTGATGGAGCGCCTGGGCGGCGGCTACGAGCGGCTTTCGGAGATCAACCCCCGCCTCGTCTACTGTGCGCTCAGCGGCTTCGGGCAGGACGGGCCGTACCGGGACCGCCCCGCCCACGACCTCAACTTCCTCGCCCTCGCCGGGGTCCTCGACCTCATCGGCGAGCCGGACAGCGACCCCGCCATCCCCCTCAACATCATCGCCGACTACGCGGGGGCCTCCATGCACGGCTTCGCCGGGGTCCTGCTCGCCCTCATCGCCCGGGAGCGGACCGGGCGCGGCCAGCTCGTCGACGTCTCCTACCTCGACACCACCATCTCGCTCCTCGCCGCAACCCCGAACGTGCGGGACTACTTCTCCGACGGCGAAGTTCCGGGGCGCGGCAAGGGGGTGTTCGCGGGCCGTCATGCCTTCTACGGGACCTACCGCACCCGCGACGGGAAGAGCATCACCGTCGGCTGCACCGAGCCCTGGCTGTGGAACAACTTCTGCGACGCAGTGGAACGGCCGCACCTCAAGGAGTGCGGGATGAAGATGGGCGACTTCTCGCGGCCCGCGGGCGAGGCGCACGCCGCCGCGCGCGAGGAGCTCGAGGCCCTCTTCCTCACCCGCGACCGCGCGGAGTGGTACGAGCTGCTGGTCGGGGCGGACGTCTGCGCCGGGCCGGTCTACACCGTCCCCGAGGTGTTCGACGACCCGCAGGTCCGGCACCGGCAGATGGCCCTCGACCTCGACCACCCGGAGGCGGGGACGGTCACCCAGGCCGGGATCGCGATCAAGCTCTCCGAGACCCCGGGCGGGGTGCGGAGCTTCGCCCCCCACATCGGCCAGCACACCGCCGAGGTGCTGGACGCCCTCGGCTACCCGGAGGCGGACATCGCCCGCCTCCGCGAGCAGCGCATCGTGTAGCGCGGGCGCGGGCGGCGAGCGCGTCTACGCGCCCGATTCCGGGGCGTCGAACACCGCGGAGACGTCGGCGGTGAATCCATCGAGCAGCCGCGACGCGGCCTGGCTGCCCCGCGCGTATGTGCCGGCCTCGACGTACGCCTCCCCATCCAGCGTGAGCACGGCGATCGTCTCGTCGCGGGGATCGACGATCCAGTACTCGGGGATGCCTGCCTCGGCGTAGTCGGCGCGCTTCTCCACCAAGTCCCGGTCCGGGTCGTCCGGGCTGACCACTTCGGCCACCAGGTCCGCGCCCAGCCAGTAGCGGTCCTGGTTGCGGGAGTCCAAGCGCTCGCGCAGCACCAGCAGGTCGGGCTCGCGGAACTTGCCCTCACGCACGCGCATCCTCAGCCCCGAGACCATCGCGACGCCGCCGCGGGGTCGGAGATGGTCGTGGAACAAGCGATAAAGGAAGAGGAGGACGGCTTGGTGCGCGAACGTTGGCGCGGGCAACTCCTCGATACGGCCGTCGGTGAGCTCGATCCGCCGCCCGCCGTGCTCGGTCAGCCACAGGTATGCCTCGTCGGTCCAGCACCCCTGGCGGGGCAGGAGGTCGCACAGCAGGGCGTCGAGCGCCGCCTGCGAGGTGGCCGCCGTAGCGCTCGATGTCGCCTCGGTTGCCGCAGGCGCGATCGTCTCCGTCATGTTGCCCGTCCTCTCACGCTTCACCCGTCCGTGCACCGCCCGGACTCGATGCCGCTCGCGCCCGGAGCTCCGGAGCCCGTTCCCTCCGGCGCCCACGCCGTGCAGATGGCAGTGTAGCGCACGCCACTCGGTGCAAACTGCGGCCATTGCAGGCCGCCGGCGTTCGGCGAGAGCCACGTTCGGGGGTGGTTGCCGGCGTCTCTCGGGCAGCCGGAGTCCGATTGGGCGACTGCCGAAGGGCGCTCTCCGTCCAACCTGCCGAGTAGTTCAGTCCCGCATCTCCCGGAGTACGGGATCGAAGGTGCCTCGCATCTTGCCCATCGCCTGGATGAGCCAATCCCGGGCTTCGGGCCAGCGCTCCTCGTCGGCAACCCGGATCTCGCCCGGAAAATAGAGGGAAATCCTCGACGCTCGCCTTTCGTCGAGTCGGTCCCAGTCCAGTTCCTCACCCATCGTCTGGTCTATCTGCCGCTGCTTCTCGCGCAACGCGTCGAATGCTCTCTTGGTCGTTTTCTGATCGCCCGTGTCGATGTACACCTCGACCCGCAGCCTGCGTTTTGGGGCGACAAATGCGGCGCTGTACTTCGCCAGACCGCTCCTTGCGGACGGGAAGGTCATCCAATACTCGGTCCGAGGCACGGTGGCGCGGGTCCAGCCCGGATGCGCCTCCTTGAACGCCGGCAGGAACTCGCTCCAGAATCGCAGGCGTGCCTGTTGGATTTCTGTCAACCCCGCGCTGCGGGCGGACTGGACGGAACGGCTCCAGTTGTTGGGCTTCACGTCGACCCGCAAACGCGGTGCGGGGGGCGAATCGCCGATGCGCCACGCCTCGAGCACGATGCCGAAGAATCCGAAGTCCTCGGCGGAGATGGAGTTGAGCCAGTCGAGGGCGGCTCGATGCTCGTCCCGGAAATCGGGGGCGAGCAGGACGGCGTAGCCAGCCTCCAGCCCGGCGGCGTAGACGATCAGCTTGCCCAAGTGGTCGTGATCGGAGGGACTGAACAGGTTCTCGACGACCACGACGCGATCGGTGGATCCTTCGCGGAAAACCAGGTCGGCGCTGTACCGACCGACCGCCGCCTCGGTCTGCTCGTGGACCAGGTCCATGCCCAAGGCCTCCCCGAGGAGCTCAGCGTTCTCCGCCAGCCACGGCGTGAAGTCTCCGGCTTCAGTCGCCCAGACCTCCCGAACATCCACCGGCGAAAGCGTCCCGACACCGTCCATCCGTCACTCACCCCTTGCCGCATCGAACACGTCGCCGATGTCCACTTCGAGTCTCGGAAGGATCGGCGAGACTGCCCGCGCGTGACGATCGTAGACGCCATGCTCGACATACCCGGCGTCTTCCAGCTCGAGCACGGTGAGGGTCTCCGTTGCCGGATCGACGATCCAGTACTCGGGGATACCCGCCTCGGCGTAGTCATCGCGCTTGACGACCAAGTCTCTCTCAGGATTGTCCGGGCTGACGATTTCCACGACCACGTCCGCCCCGGTCCAGAAGCGCTCGCCGCTTCGTGTATCACGCGCATCGCGGACCAACAACAGGTCCGGCTCGCGGAACTTGCCCTCGCGAATTCGCAGCCGAAGCGGTGCGAACAACACCTCCCCGCCCGCGGGCGCAAGGAATGCATGAAATGCCGAGTACAGAAAGGCAAGTATCCGCTGGTGCCCGCGCGACGGCATCGGCAGTATCTCCAGGTATCCGTCCGTGAACTCCACCAGACGCCGGGTGTGATCGGTCAGCCAGAGATAGTCGTCATCGCTCCAGCATCCCTGAGGAAGCACCTCCTCCAACAAGCCGTTCACCTGCGCTTGCGAGACGGGTTCGCCCACCAGAGCCGTTGACATGATCGTTGTCCGTGCGGCGTGCATCTTCGGCAAGAATAGGCGAGGGAGCACCGAACTCCAAGCTCCGCCCGACGGCCCGAATGCCGCCTCACCCCGGGCAGAGACGGTTCCGTAGGGGTCGGCCCCTCGACTCCTCGCTGGCGGATAACGGCGACTCCCGGTACGGACACGGGGTCGGAGCGCTCACCCGGCTCGCGACCGCAGCGCCATCGCATCGCTGTCCACCACGCGGTGGCCGTCGCGCGGGATCCCGACGCAGCAGGCACGACGTTCCGGAGATACTCGCACGGGGGCGGTGCAACCCGGCCCTCGATCCAATAATCTCCGACCGGACCAACATCGGGAGGATGCACCGTGAGCGGCGCAAAAGTTGATTACGGCACGAACCATGCGCTCGAGGAGTTGCTGCTGTCCATCGATCGTCCAGGGGACTTCTGCGCCCACGGCCAACTGTTCGTTCCCATGCCGCGGCTGGAGGTCGATGGCGCCGGCCTGCTCTCCTTTCCGGTTCCGGAGGCGCAGGTTCGTGCCTTGATCGACGCGGCGGAGCGCGCTCCGTACGGAAAGGGGCCGGACACGCTGGTGGACACCTCGGTCCGCGACTGCTGGCAGATCGATTCGACGCGGGTTCGACTGTCCGGCAAGGCATGGCCGGAGACGCTCGCGAAGATTCTGGACGCCGCGGCGGCTGGCCTCGGCTGCCCGAGCGGCCGGCTGGATGCCCGGCTCTACAAGCTGCTCGTCTACGAAACGGGCGGCTTCTTCTCGCCGCACCGCGACACCGAGAAAGCGGACGGGATGATCGCGACCCTGTCGATCTCGTTGCCTACCATGGGCGACGGCGGCGAGCTGATCGTCCGCCACCGGGACCGCGAGGTCGCCGTCGACATGAACGCCGGCGAGCCATCCGAGCTCGCGTTCGCGGCCTTCTACACCGACTGCACCCACGAGATCCGGCCCGTCGTCGAAGGCCATCGCCTGTCCCTCGTCTTCAACCTGTGTGTTCGCCCCGGCGATTCGGATACCCCCCGGAAAGCGCCGGACTACAGCGGACAGGTTGACGAGATTGCGAAGCGGCTCGTCGAGTGGCGGCACGCCGAAGATGCGGCGGAGAAGCTGGTCTGGTTGCTCGATCACGAGTACAGCGAGGCGGGGCTCTCCTTCGACGCGTTGAAGAACGCCGACGCGGCCCTGGCGAAGACCCTCGCGCAGGCTGCGGCGCGCGCCGACTGCGAGCTCTACGCGGCCATCGTCCACATCGAGGAGCACGGCGACGCAACCTATGGAGGCGACTATCTCCACGGCTGGGATACGGACGGGATCGACGCCGAAGACATGGAGATCGGAGAGCTCTACGACAGCCGCCGCTGGCTCGACGGCTGGGTGAGCCCGGACGGCACGCAACCGTCATTCGGGGAGCTCTCGCTGCTGCCCGAAGAGTTGCTGCCTCGCGGCGCGCTCGATGACGCGGAGCCCGACGAGCAATGGCTGCACGAAGCAACCGGCAACGAGGGAGTATCCCTCGAGCGCGCCTACCGCCTTGCAGCCCTGGTGCTGTGGCCGCGATCGGAGACCCTGGCTGTCGTGGCGGGCGGGGGTATCAACGGGGTCGTCGCCTGGGTGGCCGGCGAGCTCGACCGGAATGCCGGTAATGCGGACGAACGGATCGGGCAGCTCATGTCGGGGTTGATCGACAGGTGGCCGTCCGGCGGACAAGATCGGAGCGAGCCGGACGGCCGCGCCCGGATGCTCCGACTCCTCTCCGCGACCAAGGACCGGGGCCGCGCGGTGCGGTTCCTGCACGAAGTCGTCCTGCGCCGTTACGGCGGCGGCGAGAACGACGACCTGATACCCGCGCTGGGGCTACTCGGACCGGATGCGGCCAAGCGTTTCCTCCTCGACCTCGCCGGCTCGAGCTTCACGCTTCGGCCCGAAGAAACGCTCGCGCTCCTGCGGCAACTGGGCGAGAAGCGTGGCGGGCCCGTGAATCCAGCTTGGGATGACGCCATCCGGGAAGGCGTCCGTGCGGTCCTGCTTACCTTGGCTGCGGCGCTGTCTCCCGGCACGGCAAATGACCCGCGGGGGCGGGATACGCAACGCCCGAAGCGCCTCGACGAGCGCGCCGTTCGCGATCTGTTCCGATTGGCGTGGCGCTACGGGGTGGAGGGCGAAGCCGAAGCGGCGGCGCGTGCGGTGGTCGGTGATTCGCAGGTCGTTCGGCCGGACCGAGCGCTTCCTGCGGCACTGCGCGAGCTCTCCGGAGAGGAGGGCTTGGCGAACGGCGCCGCATTCACGACGCTGTGGCGCCATGCAACGGACTTCCTGCTGTCGCGAAGCGCCGAACCGCCCAGGGAGCCGCGTGACTGGACCATCCTCGCCGACATCGCCTGCCGGTGCGAGCACTGCCGGAAGCTCAAGGCATTCTGCCGGGACCCCGAAGCGAACGTGGCGCGTTTTCCGCTGCGCCAGGATCTCCGCGGCCATCTGCACCAGATCATCGAACGACACCGGCTCGACCTCGACCACGTCACCGAGCGCCGCGGCCGTCCCTATACCCTCGTCTGCACCAAGAACCGCGCGAGCCACAAGCGGCGCCTCGCCGAGTATGCCAAGGACGTCACGTCAATGCAGACCCTGATCCGCTCCGCGCCGGCCGGAGCGCAATCCGCCGTCTGCACCCCGAACCTCGCGCGCCTGCACGCAGCAGTGGCAGCGCCGGAGTGAGTCTGCCAATCTGGCCCGCGCCCGCCTCTTCCTGCATTGGAGTTGGGCACGGATTCCGCGGGAACATGCAGACAACATCGTAGACACCGAGAAGGGGCGGGTGCGGTGCCGATATCCAAACCCTCATGGTCTGCTCTTTGTCAGCCGCCCCGTAGCATGAAAGTGATGTGACGCGGCTGCCGAGGCGATGTCTGCTTGGCGCTTCGGTGGCGGTAGAGTGAGAGCGGCGGAGGCGGCACAGTGGCCGTCGTTTTAATGGTGAGGGTCGCTTCCCGTTGTCCAAACTGGCCCCGGCCGGTCGGCTCCGAGCCCCGGATTGTTCCCGGCCTCCGTGTCGTGGACGCGCGGCAAAACGCACCACATTCGGTCACGGATGTGAGTCCAGTCCGACCGGCCCCGTCCCGCCTCCGCCTTCCCCCCACGAGGTGAGAGGTGAAACCATGATGACCGATACCCTGCACGTCGTCCACGCCCGCGCCGCGGGCCTTGACGTGCACAAGATGCAGATCACCGTCTCGGTGCGTGTGTGCGTGCCCGGCGCCGGCGAGCCACAGGTCGACACGCGCACCTTCGAGGCGCTCGCGAGCGGTCTGGACGAGATGGTCGCGTGGCTGGGTGAGCGCGAGGTCGACGCCGCGGTGATGGAAGGCACCGGTGTGTACTGGCTGGCGCCGTTCGAGGCGCTGGAGAACGCCGGCATCGCGGCCACGCTGGTCAACGCCCGCCAAGTCAAGCAGCTCAAGGGCCGCAAGACCGACGTCGCCGACAGCGTGTGGCTGGCGCGGGTGTGCCAGTTTGGCCTGGCCACGCCCAGCCACGTGCCGCCCAAGGCATTCCGCGAGTTGCGCGTGCTGACCCGTTATCGGCGCACGCTCATCAGCCAACGAAGCCGCGTTCGCAACCGCGTGCAGAAGGTCCTCGACCGCTCCGGGGCGCGCGTCGGGGGCGTGCTGAGCGATGTGTTCGGCACCAACGGGCGGCGCATCCTCGACGGGCTGGCCCGGGGACTTGCCCACGAGGACATCCTCGCCTCGCTCAGCCATCACGTCGCGCACAAGCTCGAACGCCTCGGCGACGCGCTGAGCCTGGAATTGAGCACGGTCGAGCGCCGGGTCCTGGGCGACCTGCTGGGCGAGCACGACGCCTTGCTCGAGCGCATCGGCGAACTCGACCGCGACATCGCCACCGGTCTTGAGCCGTTTCGCGAGCGCCTCACGTTGCTCCAGACCATCCCCGGTATCGACCGTCCCTCGGCCAGCGCCATCCTCGCCGAAATCGGACCGGACCTCGACGCCTTCGGCAGTGCCGAGCGCCTCGCCGCATGGGCGGGTGTGTGCCCGGGCAATGACCGCAGCGCCGGCAAACGCCGCTCCGGGCGTGCCCGGATGGGCAACAAGGCGCTGCGCGCGGTGCTCGTCGAGTGCGCTCACGCCGCAGCACGCACCCACGGTTGCCAGTTCCGCGGCTATCACAAGGCGCTGATGGTCCGGCGCGGCTACAAGCGCGCCATCGTGGCCACCGCCCACAAGCTGCTGCGGGTGCTGTATGTCGTGCTGCGCGACGCCCGACCCTACCACGACCCCGAGGCCGACTACGAAGCGCTGATGGTCCGGCGAAACGCTCCGCGCTGGATCCGCATGCTTCATCGCTACGGGCTGATCGAGCGCGCCGCGACCGCCTGACAACCTCGCCGGCTCGGAACGCCGTCGACACCGGGCCACATACCGGGGCCGCCCGAAGCACGACTCCGTCCCCAGCCGCCGCGAAGTCACCGATGCGACTCCCCGTCGCTGCCGGCGCGCTCGTCTCAATCCCCAGACACTTTCACGGCAAACTCTGGCGAGGAGTGCGACTTGCTGCTCTCGGAGCTCGACGCGTCGCGCATCACGCTCCGGTACCGGTGCCCGGTCCCGGTGTATAGCCTCGAATGCACCGGGATCGCGGCACCCGGCCCGCATGCCCCTTACGGGCGGTTCGTTCGCGCTCGCCTCAGAACTGATCTTTGTTCGCGCTGAACCGCGGCTGTTTCACCATCAACGTATTGATTCATATCCGATTTCGGAAGGTGGAACCAGATCAGAACTCGCCGTATAGGTCAAGGCATCCTATTGAATTCATTGAAACTGCCGCAAGAGAAGATCAGCCTCGGCGCTCGCCTCGACCAACGACGACTGGTACATCTCACCCCCATCCCCTGGGGCAGTCCTTCGCGGAAGCGCGGGTATCGGCGTCGAAGCGCCTTGGAGCGAATCAACAGAGGCATCGACCACGGCTATAAGCTCGAGCGGCACTTCATCCGAGGAATCCCCCGGATACGAACGTGGGTCAGCGTAGCGTTCTGGAGATGGACGAGACCAGGACTTGACATTGGGCACTGGACGAGGAATCATCCGCCCAAGACTAGGCTGCAAGCGGTGACTGAAATGACCCGTTGGACGATTCTCTTGGCAATGACCTCTCTACTTCTCCCCTCCGTTGCACAAGCGCAGGCCGTGGCTGAAATGGTCCATTGGGTGACTTCCTCGGCAGTCGCCCTGTATGTGCTTCTGCCCGCCGCCGCTGCGCAGGCGCAACCGCTCCTAATGCAGGCGCCATAGCTTCTGTCATCCGTCGTTCGGCCCGGTTCGGGGAAGCCAGTATGCTGCCTGGACCTTTGCTGTGTAAGAGACCCGGATATCCGGACGCACGAGACCATTTGGCAGCCGAAGACTGTCCGGAACCAATTAGCCGCGCGCGCCGTTACGTCGAGACTCGACAATGCAGGCTGCTCCGCTAAAGGCCCTGGCCGGCTTCGACGCACGCTGGCGCTTGGCGCATCCTACATCACCAACGGGGTGCGCGCGCCGCCGAGATCATGAGCGCTTGGGTGGTCTGTATGCTCTTGCCTTCACTGTCTTTCGATTAGTTCGAGAAGACGATCATGCTTGACCCTGATCTTCCAGACGTCAATTTCTTGAGAGCCGCCTGAAAGCCATCTCTTTAGCTCTTCTTCCCGATTTCCGGGATCTGGTTTGTATAGCATATGCCACTTTAAAGCTTCCCTGAAGTATCGCACAGCCTCTACACGCAAGCGACTACCAAAAGCATCCGGGAACATGCTGCTCTCTTCCTTCTCGATGTACGACGCAAACCGGATCTTGTAATCTCCTAACGTCTCGTCAATTGTCGCCTGAAAATATCCGGCCCGCTTCAGTCCGTACACTTGATCGAAACAACTCCGAAGTCGTCGAAATTCTTCAAGAATCTCCTCAAGCATGGTCGCCTCGTTAGCAAATGCCACGTCGCTAGCTCGACCCCTGAGCTCAAGAAGCTGCTTGAGAGCTCTCCAAGCATCTTGAATATGAAAAAAATAAATTTTCAACAAAATTTGATTTATTTCTCCATGTGTACAATATTTCTTGCTGCTTATCAATCGAATGAAATTCGGTTGCATACGGCCAAGCAGATTCCGAACCCTCGGTTCAAATCTGCTGAACTGCCTCCAAAACATCGGTTCCTTTACCTTGAAAATCATAAAATCCTGATAAAGGCGTGCGACATATGTCATCCATTCGAATCGTGCTTCCAAGATGCGCTTCTTGACTTCTCCATTCTTTTCGAAACTCTTTCTCCGTTGCGTCTGCCAACGCTCAAGCGGTAGGATTCCGGCCTCGGGAGTTGCTAGAAAGTCAGCGAGTATTGCGTAGGCTATATGTCCATAGGGCAATTCATTATATAGAGAGAATATCTTTTTTAGCTTTGACTCATCTAAGGAATGCGATGTACTGTTTGATTCTTCACATGGCTCCGAGGATAGGACCCGGTTGCCTTCCTCGATAAAGTTAGACATAGCATCTTCGAAGCCACCCTTTCGATCCATGGCATGGATCGTCTCCATGTAGGACAGTATCGCCGGCCGAAGGTACTCAAGCGCTAGATTGTAGTTCAGAGAATCAATTACGATCTTGTTCATGCAAACAAATAAAGGCTTAACAGTAGAGTCCGCAAAATTTTTATACTCTTCCAACTTGGTTAGATGTACACAAGACTTCTTTGAGGAACTAACTGGTCGAAATTGTATGTTTTTCAGATCGCTTTTCTGGTCACCAAGCTCGCAGATCTTTTCCATGTCCCGACGGGGTTGATCCGTCAAATAGACAAGTACTCCCAAGCTCGGCAACCTAGACTGGTCTAGTGTTCCTTCGCCACTACTTCCAGAAGTGGTTGAACTGGTGCCGTCACTGGTTTGGTCTCGTGATTCCCGGAACTCCAGAACGAATCCGGCAGGCCCATAACCAACTCGAAAAACGTTCAAGATTCCTGGGAGTTCGGCGAGCGTAATCGCTAAAAAAGTAATGACTACGATCAGAACAAGTGGAAGATCAGTGAGCTTTCGTGCAGGGCCGGTGCTCGGTGGAACATGGGCAAGGTGGTGCGAGAGAGCCAGACGGTGCTCGTACCAATAATAGGTCAACGTTGCGATTAAAATTCCGAAAAAAGCATTTCGAAAATGAGGACGAAAAAACAATGACTCCAAGAACGAACGGTGGCCATAGAGAGAATTACCAACCGTGCCGAGAAAGAGCAGGTCTAGGTGTATTAGGTATATGATATACGAA
This sequence comes from Gammaproteobacteria bacterium, assembly GCA_022822245.1. The sequence goes on along the minus strand of JAJECB010000389.1, from coordinate 4,996 downwards.
GCGAGAGATATCAATGCCGATGTTATAGCTATCCCATGCACTCGGATCTTTGGCTTGAATTTAGAGCCTATCTTACTCCACGCAAAACGGAGACAAGCGATGCTGACTCCGCAGATGATCGCCCAAAGTATTAGAGTACCCATTCTTCGACTCTGCAGCTCCTGATAAGCCTCCGATCAGACGTGGCGCTTTTCACATTTTAGCCGGTAGTCGAGCTGTTAAAGGCGTTTTTCAAGAGCGGAAAGCTAACGGCGGTGCCGAGAGCCCCCGGGGACTGACGAGGCATCGGTCGGCAAGAGAGATTGTGCTGTCGATCGGCTTGCTGCGCATCTGTCTGCAGGTCCCCTTTTTTGCCTCGGCGCATGTTCGAGTCGTCAGATTTCAAACGTTCCAAGTCATCATGTCAATGGTCATTCTCCTGGTCGGCCTCGAACAGGCGGCGGCTTGGCTGACCACATGAGTCTCGACAGATTTTTCTTGAGCGCAGTTCATGCTATCTGGCGACGGGCCCACTGGCAGCGTCTTGAGGATACACGATGGCCGGCCTCGTGGCTCATCTCCGTCTTCCGAACCCACACCCATCTTGCTCCAGCGTGGCGCCCGGCAGCGGTGCGGTCGTGAGGTCAGTGAACGGTCATCGGATCGAACAGTTCGACGGGGACGCGGAGATTCGGCGTCCTCAACAAACGGGCGTCCTTGGTCAGGAGGGGGCCGTAGAGAACCTCCGCCAGCGCTACGTATGCCGCGTCGCATGCGGTGAGGTTGGCGCGCCGCGACCAGATCCGAGGCAACATCGGTCCGTGCCGATGGCGCCGGAGGTCGAGCTCGTTCAACCTTCGGACCGCCGCCTCGGCACGGTCGGCGGCTATCCTCCCCGCCTGCACGTAGCGCCGAAGCACGTTGAGAACCTCGAGGTCGAGGAGCTCTGGCCCATGCAGGGAAATCCTCGGATCGAGGAGGCGCCCGCGGACTCTCGCCCCGACCCGCGTGCCGAGAACGAGCTCGACGACCACCGATGCGTCAAGGACGACCCTCACCCCGGACTCAGCGCCGTTCTCTCTCTTCCCGCAATACCTCGGCGGACGGAGGATCCAGGTCTATCGGCAGCAGCTCGGCAATCCGCGCGAACACCTCGTCACGCGTAGGCCGGGACAGCACCACATCGAGCTCCCGGAGGACATAGTCCGACATCGACATGCCGGCGAGGGCCGCGCGGGACTTCAGCCGACGATGAATCTCGTCCGGGACATTGCGGATCTGGAGCATCTTCGACATGCACGAGATGGTGGTTACATGTTCACAGCATGTCAATGGTTCGACTTGCATGACGAGATTTTGACCCGCGACCGGTTCGGGAATTCACGCTCGGCGGAGAAAGGCCACGTCCGAGCGGGATGGCCCCGGCGCCGCCCGAGTGGACCCGAAGGAGGAGGCGAGGCTGGGGTGCCCCGCCCGGCGCGCCTCCTTCCCGGCGCCGCGCGGTCAGGCCGGATCGCCGCCGTGCTCCATGAAGTCGCGGTCGATCTTCGGGAGCGGCTGGTCGTTGATCGCCGCCTCGAAGGCCTGGAGCCGCTTGTAGATGGAGAGGAGCTCGACGATGGTGGTCCAGGAATTGACGAGGTACTGGAACGAGTTCTCCACCCGACCGAACGCCCGCACGATCTGCTGCATGACGCCGAGGGTGAAGCCGGCCGCCACGATGGTGGGGCCGAGGGCGATGTACGGGAGCAGCACGCCCACCTGCAGGTACGCGTAGCGGGCGATGTTGAAGTAGAGGTAGTTGAGGTAGAGGCGAAAGTAGTTCCGCCGCACATTGTCGAAGAGCTCCGCGACGGTCGGCGGCTGGGCGCGGCCGGCGTCGTCCTCCCCGTAGACCAGCTCCTTGCGGTAGGCGGCCTCCACCCGCTGGTTGCGGAACTCGAGGCCGGGCAGGCGGATCCCTGCGAGGGCGAGGAGCCCGGTGCCGAAGATCGACCACAGGATGGCGACGAACACGAGGGCCTGCGGGACCTCCCCAACGAGCGGAAGGTGGGTGACGAAGCCGGAGAGTCCCCAGAGGATCGGCAGGAACGCGATGAGGGTCATCACCGAGTCGATGAGGCTCACCCCGAGGCCCTCCATGATGCCGGCGAACCGCATGGTGTCCTCCTGGACCCGCTGGGAGGCGCCCTCGATGTGGCGCACCCGTTCCCAGAGCGACATGTAGTGGTCGTTCATCGCGGTGCGCCAGCGGAAGATGTAGTGGCTGACGAAGAAGCGCGTGAGCACCGCGACGGTGATGGCGACGAGCGCGATCTGCCCGAACGTGAGGAGCTGGCCGAGGTACTCCTCGAACGTCACGCTGTGGGGCTTGGCGAGGGCCTGCTGAATGAGGTCGTAGAAGACGCCGAACCACTCGTTGATCATCACGTCGAGCTGCACCTGGAACCAGGTGACGAAGATGATCGCGGCCGACCCGAAGACGGACCACCTCGCCCACCGGTGCGGCGAGAAGCGGTACCAGAAGGCGAGGAAGATGGCGTACGCGAGGATCATGTACTGGTAGAGCCAGAAGGTCCCCGCGCTCTTCCGGGCGGACTCGTAGGCGGCCATGGTGGCGGCCCGTTCGGCCCGAAGGGCGGCGTGCGCGGCGCGGGACGCCTCGTCCGCGTTCTCGGCGAGATCCGGCAGCGGCTCCACTTCGGGCGCCTCGGCGGGGTACTCGAAGCCGATCCAGCCTCCGAGACTGAGCGATTCCCCAGCGTCCCGGGCGACCGAGAACCAGAGCACCACGCAGGCAATGGACCAGACCGCGAAGGAAATGAAGAAGAGCTTGGGCCTCGGAAAGAAGGATTCGAACACGGTCTACTCTCCCGGTGGACGGAGTGCGAGGAAGACGGCGGCTTGCGCCCGGAAAGCCGCTGTCGGGTTTCAGGGAGGCTCGGCCGCGAGGAACCGGCGTTCGCGCGGGCCGTGCCTCGGCGTAATATCGCACCGATTGCCGGAGGCAGCGTCAATCGGTTCGTGGCAGAACATTAATTCCGGCGCCCGATCGTGCGGACACCGCGTCTACTCGCTCAAGCCGCGAAGATTGCTCCTGTTTTCCGCACCCTGGAATGAACGGCGGTGAACCGCCGCGGATCGTCCCGGAATCCGGACGGGGCGAGCCGTCCGGGCCGCAGTTCGACCGGCGCCGGCGGGCGGGGAAATGCCCGCTGCGGTCGCCGTCCCCGCCGGCCGGTGGCGAGCCCGCCGCGTCAGTCCGCCGCGTGGCTCATCTCGAGCGCGATTGCCTCCAGACGCCCGTCCGGGGTGAACGCGAACGGCTCCGGCTCACCGAGCGCTTCCAGGTCCGGATGCTCCCGGACTTCCTCGAGCATCGGCTCCGACACCATGATCGTACCGAGCGTCAGGGTGTCGCGGATCCGCACGATGCGCGCCTCGCCGGACTCGACCCGGAGCGCCGTCTTGGCCCCGAGGGCGACCGCCTCCCGGTCGGTGTGCATGACGATCGGGATCGTGCCGCCGTCGAGATAGTTCGAGGTGATGACGTTCGCCCACGTCGGCCCGTAGTCGATGCGGTCGAAGAGGCGGCGGGTGATGACGTCGGCAAGCCCGATACCGGTCGCGTTGCCGTGGGTCGCATCGGTGAGATCGAGGACCACGATCTTGTTCACGCACGGATCGTCGAAGCCTTCTACGCCGCGGTTGTTGCGCCCGGTGATGTTGGGGTCGAAGCCCGCCCCGCTCACCTCCTTCCCCATCCGGTCGATGACGAGAACGTCGATGTCGTGGAAGCAGATCCGGCCCATGCGCGACTTGGCATCCGCCTGCAGCACCCGTTCGCGTTCGAGCAGCCGGGCGGCGGGGATCGCCTCCACGAGCGCCGTCTCGTCGTAGGCGTTCTCGACGAGCGCCACCCCGAAGCGAAACGCCGCGTTCGCGATCACGTGCTCCGCGACCTTGGGAAGCAGATCGCCGAAACGGTCCATGCCGTGAAAGTGGAGCGCGGTCGCGCCGGCGTGCTTGCCCATGCCGATGCCGATCATCTTGACGATGCCGCTCTCGATCTCGGCCCGGTACGTGGTGTGCGGCTTGATCCTGTTGATGAGGACGATGCCGTCCGCCTCGTGCGCGTACCGGTCGACGTGGATCGGGGTGCCGTCGTCGAGCTCCCCGATGACGACGGTATCCATCGAGGAGCGCACCGGCACCCCCATCGCGGATTCGGTGATCCCGTAGTTGGCGAGCACCCCGGTCTGCCCGAGGGCGGTGGCGCCGCCGTGGCTCCCCATCGCGGGGAAGATGAAGGGCTCCGCGCCGAGGCGCCGCAGCTCCTCGACGACGGTCTTCGCGGTTTCCGCGATGTTGGCCACGCCGCGGCTGCCGCACCCGATCGCAATCTTCTCCCCCGGCTTGACCAGCCCTGCGATCTCCGGGCGCCGCATCTCGGACCGCACCACGGCAGCCACGTCGTCGAGACGGGCGGGATCGAAGGTCTGGCGAACGCGCGCCATGCGCGGGAGCGGGACGTCGAGCCCTCCGGCGATGGGCACTTCGAAGCGGTCGCTCATGTCGGTGTCCCTCGATGATTCGGGAAGGGGCCTACTTTAGCGCGTAAGCCACAGCACTCACAGCGGGGCGATCAGGACGGCGCCATGCCCTTCTTCCGGAGCTCCGCGACGGCTTGTTCGGTCTTCCGGAGATGCTCGAGCCCCATGCCGCGAAGGACATGGTCGGCCTTGCTGAACTGGATGTTCGTGTAGGTCGTGATCTCGACCCGGTTGCCCCAGGGATCGAGGAAGTCGAGGAACCGCCCGTCGAGGATCTCCACCCCCATCTCCTCGAGGGTCCGTCGCACGAGTTCCTTGTCGTCGACCGCGATGCCGAAGTGCCGGTTGTCGTCCGCCCCTTGGCGGCGGCCCCTCGAGAAGTTGATGAACTGGTCCCCGAAGTAGATGAATGCGGCGCTCTCGCTCCGCCTCGCGATCTCGAAGTCGAGGAAGCCGCCGTAGAA
>JAJECB010000465.1 GCA_022822245.1 Gammaproteobacteria bacterium | reverse complement strand
CCTACCGCCGGCTCGACGAGATGGTGGAGTACCGTCCGCCGGTCCAGTACCCGCGCACGGTCGGCTACCGGCCGGAAGCGAAGGACAACCCCTTCAACGGCTGGTACTGGCGTTGCGAGATCGAGGGCGCGCCCGAGGGACCGCTCTCCGGCAAGACGGTCGGGGTCAAGGATGCGATCTGCGTGGCGGGGGTGCCGATGATGAACGGAAGCCGGGTCCTCGAAGGGTTCATCCCCGACGTCGATGCGACCGTCGTCACCCGCCTCCTCGACGCGGGCGCCACCATCCTGGGAAAGACGAGCGCCGAGGACTGCTCCTTCTCGGGCGCGGGCCACACCTGCGCGCTCGGCCCGGTGCGGAACCCGCGCAAGCCGACCCACGCCCCCGGGGCGTCCTCGAACGGGAGCGCGGTCGTCCTCGCGACCGGGCAGGTCGACATGGCGCTCGGGGGCGACCAGGGCGGGTCCATCCGGATCCCGGCCGCCTGGAGCGGCGTGGTCGGCCACAAGCCCACCTACGGACTCGTCCCGTACACCGGCTGCATGATGATCGAGATGACCCTCGATCACTGCGGCCCCATGACGAACACGGTGGAGGACACGGCCCTGATGCTGTCGGCCATCGCGGGCCCGGACCCGCTCGATCCGAGGCAGCGGGGCGTCATACCCGCGGACTACGTGCGCGACTACACCCCGGCCATCGGCCGGGGAGTCGCCGGCATGCGGATCGGCCTCGTGAAGGAAGGCTTCGACCAGGATCCGTGGGAGGACCTCGGCCTGCCGGGCAGCGAGGAGGTGGTGGACGCGAAGGTCCGTGCGGCCGCGGATCGGCTGCGCGAGCAGGGGGCCACGGTCGAGGAAGTCTCGATCCCGATGCACGTCGACGGGGCGTACATCTTCACCGCCATCATCCGCGAGGGCGCCACCGAGTTCATGGTGAAGGGCAACAACACGGGGTCGAACTGGCAGGGCTTCTACAACACGCGCATGCTGGACGCGGTGGCCCGCGGGGTGGCGGCGCGCCCCAACGACCTGCCCGTGACCGTGAAGACGGTGATGCTGATGGGCGAGTACATGAAGCGCTACTACCACGGCCGCTACTACGCCAAGGCGCAGAACCTGCGCCCGGCCCTGGTCAAGGCCTACGACGACGCGCTCGCCGAGTACGACGTCCTGGTGATGCCGACGATCCCGTTCCGCGCGACGCCGATCCCGCCGCCGGACTGCTCCATCGAGGACACGATGGGCTACGCCCTCAACATGACGAACAACACGGCGCAGTTCGACGCGACGGGCCATCCCTCGATCAGCGTGCCGTGCGGCATGGAGGACGACCTGCCGATCGGCATGATGATCACCGGCCGGCACTTCGACGACCTCACGGTGCTCCAGGTCGCCGACGCGGTGGAGAAGTCGGGCGACTGGATGAGCCTGTAGCGCATCGCCGGCATCGTCCGCCGCGACTCGCGGGGGCGGCGGGCGACCGGGGCGCAAGGTCAAACTTGACCATTCGTCACGGATGCTCGGCACCGCGCTCGGCGACCGGCTCGGAGTCACCGGGGGCACGGTTCGGCGCCTCCTCGGCACGCGCCACCGTCTGCAGGCACGCGGCGGGCGGCGGGCCGGTCAGACGCTCAGGTACCGTTCCTGGATCGTCTCGTCGCGGGTGAATTCCTCGGTGGTGCCCTCGTAGACCACGGCGCCCTGCTCGAGGACGTAGTTCCGGTCGGCGAGCTTCAGGGTCGCCTGCAGGTTCTGCTCGACGAGGAGGACGGAGACCCGCTGGTCGCGGATCTGCCGGATGCTCTCGATGAGGGTGCGGATGACGATGGGGGCGAGGCCCTCGAAGGGCTCGTCGAGCAGCATGACGCGGGGGTTGTTCATCAGCGAGCGGCCGATCGCGAGCATCTGCTGCTCGCCGCCGCTCAGGTTCTTCGCCCGCAGGGCCGCCCGCTCGCGCAGCACGGGGAAGAGCTCGTGCACGCGCTCCACGGTCCAGAAGCGGTTGCCGAGGGCGGCGACCTCGAGGTTCTCGAGCACGGTAAGCTCGGAGAACATGCGGCGGTCTTCCGGCACGTAGGCGATCCCGAGGCGCGTGATCTCGTGCGTGGCCCGGGGCATGAGGTCGGCGCCGTCGAGCGCGATGCTTCCCGTGCGTTGACGGGCGATCCCCATGATGCTCTTGAGCGTGGTGCTCTTCCCCGCGCCGTTCCTTCCGAGCAGGCTGACGATCTCCCCTTCCTCCACGCGCAACGAGACGCCCTGCAAGATGTGGCTCTTGCCGAGGAAGGTATTGAGTCCGCTTACTTCAAGCATCGGTTCCGAGGTACGCCTCCGCGACCGCCCGGCTGCCCCGGATTGCCTCCGGGGATCCCTCCGCGAGCACCCGCCCCTGGTGCAGCACGGTGATCACGTCCGAGATGTTCATCACCAGGTTCACGTTGTGCTCGACGAGCAGGACCGTCATCCCGAGCTCGCTCCGGAGCCGGTTGACGAGGTCGGTCATGGTGGCCACCTCGCCGACGGAGAGGCCGCTCGTCGGCTCGTCGAGGAGGAGCAGGCGGGGCTGCGTGGCAAGCGCGATCGCGACGTCGAGGGCCCGTTGCTCTCCGTGCGAGAGGATGTCCGCTCTCTCCGTGGCGCGGTTCGCCAGGCCGACGATCTCGAGCGCCCGGAGTGCCGTTTCGGAGCCGGGGTCCGAGCCCCTCGGCACCCGGAAAGGGCTCAACCGGCGCGGCTGCCGCGTCTGGGCGGCGACCCGGACGTTCTCGAACGTCGTGAGATCGGGGAAGACCTGGGTGCGCTGAAAGGAGCGCCCGATCCCTTCGAGGGTGATCTTGTGGAACGGCAGGACGCCGATGTCGCGGCCCTCGAACGCCACCGTCCCGCCGTCCGAGGCCATCAGGCCGCAGAGGAGATTGAACAGGGTGGTCTTGCCCGCGCCGTTCGGGCCGATGAGGGAATGCACGGTGTTGCGGTTGACGAGGAGGTCCACCTCGTCGACCGCGACGAGACCGCCGAATCGCTTCGTGAGCGCGCGCGCTTTCAGGATGGCCTCGGTCATGGCGCGGATCCAGACGGCGGCGTCCGCGCGCCTTCGACGTCCCGCGGCCGCGGAAGGGCGTCCGCGCCGTTCGCCTTCGCGAGCGCCCTGCGCAACGACTCCGGGAGCGGTACCCGCCAGGCGCCGATCCGGTGCACCAGGCCCATCATGCCGTCGGGGTACAGCAGGATGACGCCGAGGAAGACGAACCCGAAGATGAGCGGCCAGACGGAGTTCGCGGTGGTGACGCTCATGAACGGCGCGATGATGTCCGTCATGTAGAAGCGGACGTACTGGACGAGGAACGTCCCGATGAACGCCCCGAGGAGGAACCCGCGACCACCGATCGCGACCCAGATCAGCACGATCGCGCCGGTCTCGAAGCCGATGTGAATGGGGTTGACGTTGCCGTTGTAGGGAGCGAAGAGCGCGCCCGCGAGCGCCGCGATTGCCGCCGCCACCCCGAAGATCAGGGTCTTCGCGAGGTTGACGTTGAAGCCGATGCTGCTCGCCCGGAGCTCGTTCTCCCGGATCGCGGTCAGCACCCGGCCGAAGTGGGACGCGACCAGCCGGCGGCAGATCCAGTAGGCGGCGAGCACCGCGGTCAGGACGATGAAGTACTGGATGAGCTCGGGCTCGGGGTCGACGCGGAAGAGGCGGGGAATGTTGATGATGCCGTTGTCGCCGCCGGTCATCGGCCGCCAGGTGATGACGAGGAGCTTCGCGGTGACCGCGAGGGCGAGGGTGACGACGGCGAAGAAGAGCCCGCCGACCCGGGACCGGAAGCACAGGAACGCGATCCCGAGCGCGAGGACGACGGCGAGCGCGATGCCGACGCCGAGTCCGAAAAGGGGCGCGAAGAGCTCCGGGTCGGGCGCCCGGCCCACGCGATGGGTGATGCCGCCGGTGAGGAACCAGGCCATGGCGTATCCGCCCGCGCCGAAGAACACGCCCTGACCCAGGCTGATCATGCCCCCGTAGCCCCACACGAGGTCGAGGCTGAGGGCCAGCAGGCCCCAGATCAGCATGCCGGTCAGGAAGTTGAGCTCGAAGATCATGTCTTCGCGCCACAGGTAGAGGGGCAACACGAAGAGCGCGAGAACGAGGCCGGCGGACCAGAGCGGCTTGAGCTGCTCGAGGGGAACGCCGTTCATCGGAGCGGGCGCGTCGGAGCGGGGGCCGGACTGCATGGCGGCGGCTTCGTCGTCTGCCTCAGTCTTCGCGATGGCTCACGCCGCCGAGAAGTCCCTGCGGCCGCAGGAGGATGAGGACGATCGCGAGGGCGAACACGATGACCTGCGCCAGCACGAGCGGCGGCCAGTGGATGCTGCTCGGAAGCTCGGTGCCGAGAAGCTGCTCCGGCCAGCCCATCGCGTTCGCACCGACGATCGTGCCGAGGATGTTCCCGACCCCCCCGACGATCAGCACCAGGAACGACTTCATGAGCCACAGCGTTCCCATGAGCGGCTCGACCGCGTAGAGGGGGCTGAGGAGCGACCCCGCGAGTCCGGCGAGGCCCGCGCCGAGGGCGATGTTCATCTTGTAGACGTTGCGCACGTTGATCCCGACCGCCTCCGCCATGGTTGCGTCTTCGGCCGCGGCGCGGCTCTTCGCGCCGAACGAGGTCCTGGAGAAGAGCAGGATGAGGGCCACGACCACGACGATCCCGGTCGCGACGAGGAACGTGGTGTAGCCGGGATAGCTGACGCCGAAGAACTCGATGGGTGACTTGATCGGCAGCTTCACGGACTTGAAGTGTCGCCCGAAAATGACGCTGATCGCTTCGTGGATGATGATGCCGAGGGCCCACGTCACGAGCATCGGCGGGATCAGCCCGCGCCCGTAGACGAAGCGAAGCGCGCCCGCCTCCACGATGAGGCCGAGCAGCGCCACCGCGAGGAACGCGGCAGGGAGCGCGATGAAGAACGCCCCGTCGAAGCCCATCGTCGATTGCACCCCCCACGTGACGTAGGCCCCCACCATGACGAAGTCTCCGTGGGCGAAGTTCGCGATCTTGAGAATGCCGAAGATGATGGTGAGGCCGAGGGCGACGATCATGAGGATCGAGACGGTCCCGAGCGCGTTCATGAACGACGCGACGTCGATCCGGACGAGGATGACGCCGAACACGACGACTACCGCCGCGGCGATGAGAACCCGCCGCCTCGTGAGGGTGCGCTTCTCCGCGAGCCGAGCGGACGGGTCAGCGGGCGGTGCCGTCATTCCCGTCCACCCTGGCGCGCGCGAGCGAGGACACGTCCTTCAGCCGTGATGCGCGGGACGAGCCCGGCGGCGGCGGTGCTCCCGCCTCCGGGCTCGTCCCGGGCGCATTTCGGCCAGCGTCCCGCTAATTCTGCTGGAAACGCTTCGAGTACCGCGGCTCGCGCTGGTCGTACTCGATCGGCTTCTGCCCGAAGGACTTGATTACCACGAACTCGCCGTCCTGCACCTGCATGAGATGCATGGGCATGTTCACGTGATGGTCCTCACGGACCTGTATCGGACCCGTCGGGCTGTCGAGCTCGAGGCCTTCCATCGCCTTGACGAGCGCCTCGATCTCCACCGTTCCCGCCTTCTCCGCCCCCGCCGCCAGGGCCTTGATGGCCACGTAGCCGTCCCAGGAGTCGTAGAGCATGAAGTCGTCGGGGAAGCTCTCCTTGTAGCGCCTCGTGAACTCCATGGCCTTGGGGGTGTCGATGGTCTCGTTCCAGTTGATCGAGCGGTACACGCCCTCCGCCGCCTCGCCGATCGCGTCCGCCGTCAGGGTGATGAAGCAGTGGCCGGAGACGGTCACCCGCCCCGGGGTCCCGGGCTCCTCGCCGGCCCGCAGCGGGGTCATCCCGGCGTTCGCGAGCTGCTGCTGGAAGGCGATGCACGCCGGGCCGATCATGTTGTTGAGGATGTGGTCGGGCTTGAGCTCCTTCAGCCGCTGGATGAGCGGCGTGAAGTCGGTCTGCTCGAGCGGCACGAACTCGTCCAGGACGAGCTCGATGTTCTTCTGCGGCAGCCGTACCTCGCGCAGGAACAGGTTGATCATGTGGAACGCGATGTAGTCGGAGCCGATCATGGCCCAGCGGTTGCCCGAGGAGCGCTCCAGCAGGAAGTCGTAGAGCTCCGGGTGGTGCTCCTGGGTGGGGACCATGCCGAAGAAGAAGGCGTTGTTGCTGAAGCGCTCGCCCTCGTAGTTGACGGCGTAGAGCAGCAGCTTGTTGCGCATTTCGACGTCCGGCATGATGGCGTCGCGGAGGAAGCTGCACTCCACCCCGAACACCGCGTCGACCCGCTTCTGATCGAACAGCCGGCGCACCTTCTGCACCGCCACGTCCGGATTCGATTCGGTGTCTTCCTCGATGATCTCGATCGGGATCCGCCCCATCAGCCCGCCGTTCGCGTTGATCTCGGCCGCCGCCAGCTTGGCGCCGTTGCTGTTGGGCTGGCCGTAGGGACCGCAGGGTCCGGTAAACGACGCGAGCACGCCGATCTTGTAGACGTCCGGGTCCTTGGCGACCGCGTCGTGGTGGAAGGCGCTCGCCGCCGCGAGCAGGGCCGCGGCCGCGGCGAGGTGTCGTACTGCGCTGCCCGGCGCGCGCTCCGGACGGCGCCGCGCAGGTTCCGCTCGATTGACCGAATTCATGGGATAGCTCCCTCCTTTCTCGTCTGTTCTGTCGTATGGGCTGCCTAAGCGGCGATGCCGGGCGATTCCTCCTCCAGGTCGTTCTCGAGATCCCGCACCACTTCCTCCGTCGTCATCACCCGACCGAACAGGGTGGCGAAACGGATCAGGGTGGCTTCGTGCCCGTCCTCGTCGAAGGTGGTGCAGGCGTCCTCGACGATGGTGGTCTTGTAGCTGCGGTCCGCGGCGCCCGTTGCCGTCTCCTCGACGCAGCCGTTGGTGACCAGCCCGGTCACGAAGACCGTGTCGACCCCCAGATTGCGGAGCGTCGAGTCGATTCCGGTGGAGTTGAAGGCGCCGTACGACTGCTTGAGGATGAGGATCTCGTCGTCCCGGGGGGCGACCGCCTCGACGATGTGGCTGTCCTTGCTCCGGTGGAAGAACCCGGTGGTGACCAGCCCGGAGTCGGACTGCATTTTCGGATCGCGGCCGCTGATGAGTCGGCAGCAGTCCCAGGCGCCCGGATGCCGGCCGGCCGCCGCGAGCCAGATAGTCGGGAGGTCATGCTTCCGGAACAGCTCGATCAGGCGCTGGTTGTTGGGAACCACCCTGGCGTCGACGTTGTCGAAGTAGTACCGGCCTGATTCCGGGTACGTCTCGAGGAGCCTCCCCACGCCGTAGTCGCGGTCGGCGAACATGTACTGCATGTCGACGACGACGAGCGCGGCGTTTGCCGACGCGATGGCGAAGTCGGGTCCCACGTGGGGCAGTCGGTCGGCCCGTTCTCTCCAGCTCATGGCCTTCATGCGTGCTCTCCCCCTGGTGACGTCCGGCCCGGTCAAGACTACGCCGAACCGATTCGGCTGGCAAAGCGCCGGCGCGCCGCATCGGTTCCGGTCTCGCGCGCACCGCGCCTGTGCCCGCGCGAGATAGGGTGTCGCGCGTACGGATGCGGGCGGCGAGGATGCGAGGCAATTTGACGCGCGCCGCGCCCGCTCCCTACCATGCGGGAGCGGCGAGTGGCAGGCTCGTCGCCCATCGAGCGGGAGATGACCGCGCCTCACGGCCCGTTTGCCGTCCGGCGGGGAGCCCGAAACGGCTCCTCCAGGAGAGGCAGGATGCCATTCCTCCGGGCGACTCTCGCCAAGGCAACCACCGGGAGGAGAGATACGGATGAAACGTTCACCATTCGCGGCCGGCACGGCCGCTGCCGTGCTCGCGGCCGCCTGGATGTACGCGGTGCCGGCGAGCGCCGAGACCGGGGTCACCGACGACACCATCAAGATCGGCGCCCTCGGGGTGCTGACCGGCCCCAACGCCA
>JAJECB010000352.1 GCA_022822245.1 Gammaproteobacteria bacterium | reverse complement strand
AGCGGCCCCGAGATTCACGGGTCCGTCAAGTTTTCAAAGCGGTCTCAGAATGAGAGGCGCGAGGCGGCTACCGGTACGAGGCAACCGGGCTTTGGCGGAAGAAAGGCGGCGGAGCTCATGTCTCGTCGGTCCGCGGGTCGTCTCGCCAGCGCGCATCCGGCTCAGGCGAGGCTCCGATCGTTCGGCAGCGGGATCACGAGCTCGAGGTCCTTGCCGGCCCCCTCTGCGACGAATTGCTCCGCCACCTCCCGGTCTGTCGTGCCGTAGGGGTGCTCGGAGGTCGGGAAGGAACGGCTGAACGGCAGGAACCGCGACTTGGCCACCTCGTGGAGGCGGCGCAGCTCCGCGAGCGGTTGGGGATGGTCGTCGACCCTGAGATCGAGTCGCCGATAGGGCTCCGATCCCTGGACGCAGAGCGCCGCCGCCTGCTTGCCCCGCTTGTCGCCGCCCGCCGCTTCGCCCGCGTCCATGGCCGCGAGCAACCGGTCGACGAACGGGAGATCCGGGTGGGCCGCATAGGTCTCGCGGGTGCGGTCGACGACATCGGGTCCGGCCAGCATGTTGCCGGCAACGCACCACCCGTCGCCGGCCCGGTGCCCCGCCCAGCCGACGCAGCCCGAGCCGGTGAACGCGGCGGTGCGACCGTGGCGGTCCATCAGGTGGAGCTGGCGCATCGAGATTGCCGGATCCGACGCGACGAGCATGTCGCGCACGGTTGCTGCGTCGTAGCCGAGACGAAGAAGGGCCAGGGCGCGCGGCCCGAGGGGCGGGTTGGGCAGGGACTGGATGGATGCCGCGCCGACGCCCGCCTCGGTATTGAGACAGATCGCGCCGGCGGCGAAGAACCGCGAGGCGAGGGCGATGCCGTAGAGCCCGCTTCGGGGATCCCGCGCGATGATGGCCCAGGTCACCGTTTGTCGCTCCCCGGCGCCTGCCGAAACTCGCGCACGTCGAAGAAGTCGCGCAACGCGTCGCCAAGGAAGTTCACGCTCAAAACCGAGATCATGATGAACAGGCCGGGAAACACGCCGAGCCACCACGCCCGGGAGATGAAGCTTCGTGAATCGGCGAGGATGAGCCCCCAGGTCGGGGTCGAGGGGTTGACCCCGAGCCCGAGGAACGAGAGTCCGGCCTCGGCGAGTATGGCATAGGAGACGCTCACCGTCCCCTGCACGATGATCGGCGCGGTGGCGTTTGGCAGGATGTGGCGCCACATGATGCGCTGGTCCGAGGCGCCGACGGTGCGGGCCGCCGCGACGTACTGCTCCTCGCGGATCGTGAGCACCATGCCCCGCGCGATGCGGGCGAAGTCGTCGACGAACGCGAGGGATACCGCGACGACGACGTTCGCGAGCCCGGTGCCGAACACCGCCACCAGGTACACCGCGATGATGAAGTTGGGAAAGGCCCACTGGAGGTCGATGTAGCGCATGCACACGGTGTCGATCCAGCCTCCGAAGTAGCCGGCCGCGACCCCGAGGAAGACGCCGAGGGCCATCCCGAGCAGCACCGTAGTGATCCCGACGAAGAGGGACACGCGGGTGCCCATGAGGAGGCGGCTCAGGAGATCGCGGCCCAGGTCGTCGGTGCCGAGCGGATGGGCCCAGGTGGGCGCCCCGATCATGTCGTAGTCCTGGGCGTCGGGGTCGTAGGGGACGACCCACGGGGCGAGGAGCGCGCTCAACGCGAGGACACCGAGCACGATGAATCCGATCAGCGCCTTCTTGTCGCGCAGGAGGAACGACCACCAGATCTGCCGGCGGGTCGGAAGGGCCGCGGCCGCGGCCTCGGCGGTCAGGGAGCGCGCGGATGCATCGGCGCGGACGGTCTCGGGAGCCGGCATCAGTCGTAGCGGATGCGCGGATCGATGACCGCGTAGAGGAAATCGACGACGAGATTGGAGGTGACGAAGATCGCGGAGACGACCAGGATGGCGCCCTGCACCACCGGGTAGTCGCGATCCAGGATCCCCTGGATCAGCACGCGTCCGAGGCCCTTGATCGCGAAGACGTTCTCCACCACGACGGTCCCTGCCATCAGAAGCGCGAAGGCGATGCCCATGACCGTCACCACCGGGATCAGGGCGTTCGGAAAGGCATGCACCATGACGAGCCGCCGCCGCACGAGGCCCTTGGCGGTGGCGACATGCATGAAGTCCGCCCGCAACACCTCCAGCATCGACGAACGGATCATGCGGGCGATGATCGCGGCGAAAGGCGTTCCTACCGCGATCGAAGGGAGGATCAGGTGGGAAAGCCACGGCCACAGCCCCTCCGAGAGCGGGGCGTAGCCGATGGCCGGCAGCCACTGGAGATTGGCCGCGAAGAGGAGGATCAGCAGGATCCCGAGCCAGAAGTCCGGCATGCTGAGCCCGAGGAAGGCCACCACGGTCACGGTGTGATCCAGGGCGGAGTGCTTTCGGAGGGCGGATATGAGGCCCGCCGGCACCGCGATGACGAGGGCCACGGCAAAGGAGAGGAGGGCCAGTGAGATCGTCCGGGGAAATGCCTCGCTCACGATCTGCCAGACCGGGGTCCGGCTACCGTAGAGAGAGGCGCCCATGTTCCCTCTCGTGAGCTCGATGAACCAATAGGCGTACTGGATGTGGATCGGCCGATCGAGACCGAACTGCGTGCGCAGGATCTCCACGTCCTCGGGGTCGACGTCGAAGAGCATGGCTGCCAGCGGGTCTCCGGGAACCACCCGGAGCATGAAGAACACCAGGGTGGCGACCGCCCACATGACGACGATCGCGCCAAGGACGCGACGGAAGAGATATCTGCTCATCGCCCGCTCAACGAGTCAGCCACCGAAGCGGTGGCGCCCGGTCGTCCGCCGCGGCGGCGGTTGGCAACCGCTCCTGCGAACCTCGCACGCCAAGGCGAGGGACGGGTCTTGCCGACCCGCCCTCGCCCCGAACCCCGAAGGACCGGCCCGATCGCGCTCAGGCGGAGATCGTCGTGCGGTCCAGGTCCGAAAGTCCCGTGATCCGGCTCTCCTCGGGGAAGTTCAC
>JAJECB010000338.1 GCA_022822245.1 Gammaproteobacteria bacterium | reverse complement strand
GAGGGCACCGACGTCGCCGGGGTTCTCGTCGAGCCCCCGCTTCACCCGGGCGAGCGACACCGCCTCGCAGCGGCAGACGATCGTCTCGTCCTCGGCGAGCGGCAGCGGGCGAGGCGCCACGTCGTGAAGACGCCAGAGCCGTTTCTGAAACCGGCGGTGGCGACGCAGCTCCCGCCGGTCCGGGTCCCGGACCCCGGCGTCGCCACGGCACGCCGCCGCGGACGCGGCGGCGCCAGCGCGACCGGCGATGCGCCCGTCGGTCCGGGCCGCCGGCGCTCCCCCGAGCCCGGCGCAGTCGCCGACCGCAAAGAGGCCGGGAACGGTCGTCTCGAGGCTCTCGCCGCGCTCGCACCGCAGGTGTCCGAACGCGGCGTCGTATCGCATCCTCGCGCCGAGGAGACGCAGGATCTCGTTCTGCGGCTCGAAGCCGGCGTTCATGCACACCGCGTCCACCACCACCCGGTGCTCCCTCCCCGAACGGTGGCGGAAGGTCGCCGCGAGGTCGCCGCCGTCCGCGGCGTCTATCCGGCGAAGCACGGTCCGGTGGTGGAGGGGTATGCGCCGGCGGCGCAGGCCGTCCCGCATCGCGATGCCCTTGAAGGTGAGGGAAGGCCCCGCCGCGGCCATCCGCAGCGCCTCGAACGGCCGCGCGAACGGAGTCGGGGCCGCCTCGGCGACGAGGGCCACCTCCGCCCCGCCGGCCGCGAGCTCCAGGGCGACCTGGAGGTTGAGAGGGCCGGAGCCGCACACCGCGACCCTCCGGCCCGGCAACGTCCGGTAGCGCCGCCACAGCGATTGCGCCGCCCCGGTCGTCATCACCCCCGGGTGCGTCCAGCCGGGCACGATGGACGGGCGTTCGTATGCCCCGGTGGCGACGATTGCGGTCCTCGGGCGCGCGACGAGGGGTGCGCCGTCGACCTCGGCGAGAAAGAGAGGACCCTCGAACGCCCCCCAGACCTCGGCCCCGGCGAGAATCTCCGCCCCGGACTCGCGGGCCTCGGCGAGAAGCGCGGCGCCTTCGGCCTGCTGCCGGTCCAGCGGAGCGCCGCCCGCCGCCTGCTTGTAGTACTGCCCGCCGGGGCTCGACATCTCGTCGAGAACCATCACCCGCGCCCCCGCCGCGCGCGCCGCAATGGCGGCCGCAAGGCCTCCGGCACCACCGCCGACGACGAGGACGTCGGGTTCGACGATCCGCGCCGGTGGCGTTTCGGGCAATGTCGGCGGGGGTTCGAGCGGCGGCGGCGCGGCCCCGGAGGTGACGGCCATGCCCTCGGCCGCCATCGTCATGCAGGCGCGGCGCTCCGGCGTGCCGTCGACCGTCACGAGGCAGCCCTGGCAGGCACCCATGCCGCAGAACAGCCCGCGGGCCGCGCCCTCGGCCCTCTCGCCGAGGCGGCGGTATCCGGCCGCGGTGAGCGCGGCGGCAAGCGACTGCCCCGGGCGGGCGGTGACCGGCGAGCCGTCGAAGGAGAAGCGAAGCTCGCTCACGGCCGCGGACCCCGATCCGGAAACCCGGCCGACTCACGCATTCACGAAGGCGCCAACGGCGATGCGGTGACCGCGGGACGCGAGAGCCGGCATCCCGCAGCCGCGGCACGTGTCCATGACGCTCGGCGCATGTCGTTCGAGCCCTTGCGTTTCACGGGGCGGGCGCGGGCGCGGGTGCGGCCCGCCGCCGGCGCCGGTACTGGGAGAGTCCCACCAGCGCGAGCAGCGCGACCCCGACCGGATAGACGAGCTCCTTGGGCGGCAGGTCGACCTGCTCGACGTCGACCCCGGTGACGTAGTCCCCCCAGTCGAGCCCCGCCCGCTCCGCCATGCCGTTGAAGGCGAGGTCGACGACCGCGTGGCGCCCGTCCTCCTCGCGCTCGAGCGCGAGGCCGAAGGTCTCCGCCGGACTCGCGGCCGGGCTCTCGGGCGTCTCGAGCGAGAACAGCTTGTAGCGCTCGCCGTAGTCGGTCTCCCGGGTCACGTGGAACCGGACGTGCCGCCCCGGCTCGGCCCGGAACTCCCCCGCGACGAACGCCTCGAACCCGACGGGCTCGAAGGGCGGCGCGATCCGGTCCATGAAGAAGCCGGGGCGGAACAGCATGAAGCAGGCGAGCGCGAGCAGAGCGCCCTCGAACCACCTTACCTTGACGAACATCCAGCCCTGGGTGAGCGAGCTGAAGGCGAGGATGGCGAGCAGCGACATGACGACGACGAGCGCGCCGTGCCAGACGCTCTCGATGCCGATGAGCAGGAGCTCGGTGTTGAAGAGGAACACGAGCGGGAGGATCGCGGTGCGGATGTCGTAGAGGAAGGACTGCACGCCCGTCTTCAGGGGATCGGCCCTCGAAATGGCGGAGGCGGCGAAGGCGGCGAGGCAAACGGGGGGGGTCGAGTCCGCGAGGAGCCCGTAGTACAGGACGTACAGGTGCACCGCGATGAGCGGAAGGACGAGACCGGCCGCGCTCCCGAGCTCCACCAGCACCCCGCCGAGCAGGGAGGCGACGACGAGGTAGTTCGCGGTCGTCGGCAGACCCATGCCGAGAACGATGCACAGCACCGCGGTCAAGCCGAGCAGGATGAAGACGTTGCTCCCGGCGATCGCCTCGACCACGCCGACCATCGCGTTGTTGAGCCCGGTCGACGAGACCGAACCGACGATGATCCCGGCCGCGGCCACCGCCACCGCGATGCCGATCATGTTGCGCGCCCCCGCGACCATGCCGAGATAGATCTCGGCGAAGCCGTCGCGCACCGCCTCCCCGAGCCCCCCCGGCGTGGCGCCGCGGGCCGAGGCGGCAACCCGGCGGGCGACGATGATGGCCATCAGCGAGAGGATGGAATAGAACACCGCGCTGTGGGCGCTCCACCGCTCGAAGATCAGCAGGTAGACGAGGATGACGATCGGAATGAGGTGGTGCAGGCCGCCGAGGAAGGTCTCGCGGAGCGGCGGGATCTCCGCCCGCGGCAGCCCGGCGAGGCCGAGCTTCTGCGCTTCGAGGTGCGAGATGTAGAGGAGCGCGACGTAGCTCAGGGCGGCGGGGATGGCCGCCGCGACGATCACGTCGAAGTACGAGATGCCGATGAACTCGGCGATGATGAAGGCGGCGGCCCCCATGATGGGCGGCATCACCTGGCCGTTCGTCGAGGCGGCGACCTCGATCGCCCCCGCCTTGACCGCCGGCATGCCGATCCGCCGCATGACGGGAATGGTGAACGTGCCGGTGGTGACGACGTTCGCGATCGAGGAGCCCGAGATCATGCCGGTCATGCCGGAGGCGAGGATCGCCGCCTTGGCCGGCCCCCCGCTGAACCGCCCGACCAGGGCGAACGAGAGGGCGAGGAAGTACTGCCCGGCGCCCGCCTTGTCGAGAAGCGCGCCGAACAGGACGAACAGGAACACGAAGCTCACCGAGACGCTGATCGGGATGCCGAAGACCGCCTCGCCGGTCAGCCACTGGTAGCCGATCAGCCGGTTGAGGCTGAGCCCCTTGTGCGACACGATGTCCGGCATCGACTGGCCGAAGATCGAGTAGACGAGAAAGACCGCGCAGACGATGACGAGGGGAATGCCGATCGCGCGGCGGGTGGCGTCGAGCAGGAGCAGGATTCCGACCCCGCCGAGGATCGCCTCGACCGGAATGCCGTTCCAGACGTAGAGCACCCCCTGGCGCGAGACGAGACCGCTCCAGCCGAGGAAGAGATAGAACGCGGCGCCCGAGGCGAGGAGCGCGAACGCGATGTCGTGGAGGGGAACGCGCCCGGAGGCTCCCTGGCCGCGCGTGAGCGGATAGATGAGGAAGCAGAGGAGAAGGGCGAAGGCGAGGTGGATCCCCCGCGCGGGGACGTCGCCGATGACGGCGAAGTCCAGCATGAAGGGGAGCGGGGAGGCGATCCAGAGCTGGTAGACCGACCACGCGAAGCAGAGCACGCTGACCAGCACGGCGAGCCGCGGGCCCTGCCGGCGGCCCCGATACTCGACCTCCTCCGGGTTGCGATCAGCGCCGGGTGCGTCGGGCGCCCCGCTCGAATCGTGGCCCGTCATGAGCCCCCTTGTTCAGCTCTCGCGAAGCCGGGCCTCGGACCGACGAGGGATGCGGCCGGCGCCCGATTTCCGGGCGCCGGCCGCCGGAAGCGAAGCCGGAGCTACATCCAGCCCTTTTCCTGGTAGTACTTCGCCGCTCCCGGATGGAGTGGCGCCGAGAGACCGTCCTTGATCATGTTCGCGGGGTCGAGGTTCCTGAAGGCGGGATGCAGGGACCGGAAGTCGTCCAGGTTCTCCATCACCGCCCGGGTGACCTCGTAGACCACGTCCTCGGGCACGCTCTCGTGGCTCACGAACGTCGCCATGACGCCGAACGTGGTCACGTCCTCGGCGGTGGTCTTGTAGGTGCCGGCCGGGATGGTCGTGAACGCGTAGAAGGGATTGTCCGCGACCAGCTTCTGCTCGACCTCGCCTTCGAGGTTGGCGATGTAGGCCCCGCAGCCGTCCGTCGCGACCGCCACCCCGGCGTTCGGCACGCCGACGGTGTAGCCGTAGGCGTCGATCTTGCCGTCGCAGAGGGCCTGGGACTGCTCGGTCGAGGTGAGCTCCGTCGCCACCGCGTAGTCGTCCGCGCTCATGCCGTAGCCGCTCATCAGCACCTCGGTCGTGCCGCGCTGGCCCGAGCCCGGGTTGCCGATGTTCATGCGCTTGCCCTTGGTATCGGTGAACGACGCGATGCCGGAGCCGTCGGCCGCGATGAGGTGGAAGGGCTCCGGATGCGCGGAGAAGACCGCGCGCAGGCCCGGGCAGTTCGTGACCTTCTCCGAGCTGCCGTTGACCGCGTGGAACTGCCAGTCGGACTGGGCGACCCCGAACTCGAGCTCGCCCTGGCAGATCTGGCCGATGTTGTAGGTCGAGCCGCCGGTCGAGGGTGCGGCGCAGCGGATCCCGTGCTTGCGGCCCTTCTTGCGGCCCTCCGCGGCCTCCTTGTGGACCATGCGGCAGACCGAGTTGCCGACCACGAAATAGACGCCCGTCGGACCGCCGGTGCCGATGGAGATGAACTTGCGCTCCTGCGCGGCGGCGTCACCGGCACCGCCGAACGTGGCGCCGACGAGGGCCACCGCGCCGAGCGCGAAGGTTGTAAGGGCGAGTTTCTTCATGACGCGTGTTCCTCCCGAATGTGAGCGGCTAACCATACACCCCCGGCGTGACGGATTCATGTCCGGCTGAACGGGACGCGGGACCGGACGGTGAATGCGGGTCCTCCTAGTGGCCGGACTTGCGGAATCCGGCGCCCTCCTCGTCGAGGGCTTCGGGGTCGCGGCCGAGCCAGCGCTTCGCGATCGAGCGCCAGGTCGCGAGGCGGCTGAAGTCCGGGGTGTCGAGGAGGGAGTCGTCGTCGCCGAGGAAGGGGCTCGGAAAGAAGATGGAGAGGCCGTTCTCGCCCCTGCCGTTCCACATTTCGAAGCCCCACGTGAGGGGCTTCGTGTCGGAGTCGTAGCCCCGGAAGATCTGCGCCCGCGAGGGGCGGCGGTGGGCGCGGAGCGCGGGCGGGGTCGGGTTCGACTCCGACCCCCGGTTCTCGCCAATGCAAAGGTGGAAGTGCCCGCCGTTGCCGAACATCACGGTGAGGTAGCCGTCGTGGAGGCTGATGCGCTTCGGGGCGCCCGGGCACTTCCACTCGTAGGCGGCTCCCTGGATCATGGGGCCGAAACGGATCCCCTCGAAGTGGCGCTCGAAGACGTCGCGGAGGAACGCGTCGAGGAACCCCTCGTCGAGCGGCAGCGCCCAGATCTCGCGCTTGAGGGTGCCGTCCTCGCGGCGCTCCGTCTCGCTCGGGCGCGATGCGATCGCCCAGCCCTGCTCACCCATGCCGTGCCGCCCTCCTGCCCGGCGCCCCTGCGGCGGGAAGGCTCAGGATACGCGAACCCGACCGCACGCAAGGCGCAGGATGCGGCCACGGACCATCCGGGACCGCCGCGCCTCCGCTCACCCGCCCGCGAGCAGGGCGTCGACGTCGAGGGCCGCTTCGAGCCCGTCCGCGAGCTCGTCCAGGGCCCGCTCGACGGCGGGCTCGAAGGCGAGGTCCGACGACGCGCCCGCGCGCACGCCCTCGAGCCACCGGGCGCGGAACTCGTCGCCGGCGAAGACCCCGTGCACGTACGAGCCCTCGATACGGCCGTCCTCGCTCACCGCGCCGTCCGGGCCGCCGCCCGCGAGGTGCGCGAAGGGCCGCGCCGCGTCGGGACCGGTGGTGGCCCCCATGTGGATCTCGTACCCGGAGAGCGGCACCCCGCTCCGCGCGCAGGTGCCGCCGACCGGCCGCACCGACTTCTCGCCCCGCATCACCGTCTCGACGTCGAGCAGGCCGAGCCCGGGCGCCTCGCCCGCCGGGCCGTCCACCCCGTCCGGGTCGCGCACCCGGCGGCCGAGCATCTGGTACCCGCCGCAAAGCCCGATGACCCGCCCGCCGCTTCGCGCATGCGCGATGACGTCGTGGTCCCAGCCCTCGGAGCGAAGGAACGCGAGATCGCCGAGGGTCGACTTCGTGCCGAGGAGCACCACCACGTCGGCATCGCGCGGGAGCGGCGAGCCCGGCGGGACGAAGGCGAAATCGACGCCGGGCTCCATCCGGAGGGGGTCCACGTCGTCGAAGTTGGCGATCCGCGAGAGCCGCGGGGCGACGATGCGGACCCGGTCTCCCGCCCCCGTCGCACCGGCGGGCCGCCCTCCTCCTCCTCCGGGGCGGCGATCGAGGACCACCGCGTCCTCCGGCGGCAGCCGCCCCGCCGCGTCCAGCCACGGGATGACCCCCCGGCAGGGCCAGCCGGCGCGCCGCTCGATGTCGCGCACCCCGTCCTCGAAGAGGGCCGGATCGCCCCGGAACTTGTTGATCGCGAAGCTCCTCACCATCGCCGCGTCGGCCGGGTCGAGGACCGCGCGGGTCCCCACCACCGAGGCGATGACCCCGCCGCGGTCGATGTCCGCGAGGAGGCAGACGGGAACCTGCGCGTGCCGCGCGAACCCCATGTTCGCGATGTCGCGTTCGCGCAGGTTCGTCTCCGCCGCGCTTCCCGCTCCCTCCACGATGACGAGGTCGAAAGCGCCCGCCAGCCGCCCGAAGCTCTCGAGCACGGGAGGAAGGAGCCGGTCGCGCCGCGCGAGGTAGTCCGCCGCCTCCAGGGTCGAGACCGCCCGCCCGTGCACCACGACCTGCGAGGTGCGGTCCGCCTGGGGCTTGAGCAGCACCGGGTTCATGTCCACCGTCGGGTCGAGCCCCGCCGCCCGCGCCTGGAGGGCCTGCGCCCGCCCAATCTCGCCGCCGCCGGGGCACGCCGCCGCCTTGTTCGACATGGTCTGCGGCTTGAACGGGGCGACGGAGACCCCGCGCCGGCGCGCCGCCCGGCACAGCCCCGCCACGACCGTCGATTTCCCCACGTCCGAGCCGGTGCCCTGGAGCATCAGCGCCCGCGCCATCACCCCGCCTCCGTGCCGCGAACCGCATGCCGAGCCTTCATCCGTGCCGACCTTCTCCATTCGCGGGCGGCACGGGTCCTTTCCGCGTTCGCGGGAATCGAAGCGGCGTTCCGCTACGGCAAGTCGCGAGTCCAGTGCGCACGTTCACCCCGCCGGGAAGTCGTGCTCGTCATGGCCCGGGCGAACCGCCTACCTCGCGATGGAAGACGCCACGTTGGGGTTGAGCGGGTTGACGATGACCTGTCTGGTCCTGGGCACGACGACCAGATCCATGTCTTCCATCGGGATTACCCCAAGCAAGGGTTCGTCTCCCATTACCAGCGCGCCCGCAAAGCCGACCCGATTCCCGTATCGGAGCTCGACTGGTCCCACGTAGGGCGCGAGCTTTCGGCTTCCGTCGGCAAGGGTCACCTCCTTGGTGTCCATCTCCTCGAGCTGCAACTGAATCTGGATGTGCGGCGGAATGCACAGATGCACCGCCCCGGTATCCGCCAACGCGTCAATCTCTACCGCCTCCAGCTCCGGCCTTCTCGGATTCCTCAGCTCGATCTTCGCGTTCGCCGGGCTCACTCCGCTTCCTCCCCATCGCAACCCCGCCGCGGCTCGTGTCGCCCGGGGGCTTGAGTTCAGCCATCGCCGGCAAGCGAGCGGGTCGTGTCGGCACTCACCCGCGAGGCCGATCCGACTCCGTCGCCAACAGAACGGCACGGGACAGGAACTCTTCCCCGGTATCGCAACGCACGAGCGAGTCGCCGATGTCGGCGAGCCGATCCTGGTCCG
The DNA here is from genome assembly GCA_022822245.1 of Gammaproteobacteria bacterium. Next base: position 2,907 of record JAJECB010000338.1, on the reverse strand, counting down.
CGACGTCGGCCAACACCGCCGCCAAGCGCTCGGAGGTGTCCGCTCCGAACCGCGATGCCGCCATCCGGCACAGCAACGCCCGTTCGTGCTCCAGACCCTGCTCCAGACCCTGCTTTACGCCCTGCGCGAGCCATTCCTTGGGCCACTGAGCTACACGTTCCTCCAGATTCACCCTCACCTCCTCCAACGTCCGTGCCGGCGGCAGCTCCTCCTCTCCGGCCGGTGCGAGCCGCCTCGCCAGTCTCCGCACCCACTCCGCGAACGCGCGCCTCAGCTCGTCGTCGCGTGGGTCCCGCAGCCACTCCTGCAGCGCGTCCACCACCCGCACCAGATCCGCCGTCGAGCGGCTCTGCTCCAAGCCCACCACCGCCTTCATCAGGTTGCGGCTCGGCAAATCGTCCTCCTCGACGCGGCGCTCGTCAAGCAAGAGATAGCGCTGGCGTGGCTGATAGGGCGCCAGCGACGGTCCCACCGGGGTAATCAGCTCCGTCACCTCCAACGCCGCCCTCCAGCGCGTCGCGCCGTTGTACAGCACCACCGGCAGCACCGGCGGCCGCAGGCCGTCGCCGCCCGGTCCTTCGTTGCGAGCCAACTCGCGGTAGAGCAGCACCGTGTACTCCAGGATCCGGAATGCCATGTCCGGGTCGTCACGGGACTAGCCCGGAAAAATCACCGATTTTCGTCGCGAGGGCGCGGAGATGCCGCTGTGACGAGGCGCACGGACCGAAAGACGCTGAAGGCGTAGCCGACACTACGTCGAAGTGGCTTGAGGGAGTACGCCTTGTCACAGCGAGCAGATCCGCGTCCGCAGCAGGAAATCGGTGATTTTCCCGGGCTGGAACTCCAGCAGCACCAGCACGTGCAGCCAGCCGTCTCCAAGGCGTAGCCGCCATACGGTGTCGCCGTGGCGTTGGCGCAGATCATCGCTCACATAGTCGGCCGAGAGCTTCTGGAGCGTCGAGAAGTCCGCCTCGTCAATCCACCCACCAGTGATCAGGGCACGCAGCAGGTCCTCGACCATGCGCGGGAAGGCGAAGAGCTTCTTGTAGGTCTCGTCCTGCATGACTGCGAGGGTAATCCGGCCTCGGATCGGATCGTGTAGGCCCGGGGCTCGGGATCCGTAGGGATTCGTCCCGAATTTCGTAGCAACTCCGCCCGCCTGCGCCGAGTGCCGACCTCGCGCCCGGCGAGGGCGGCAAGGCAGAATGGCGGCGACCGACTCTCTCCGACACCAGTGGAGCACCTGCATGTCCGACCATTCCGTCGCCCCCTACATCACCGTCGTCGACGCCGCGGCGGCGCTCGACTTCTACGCCCGGGCCTTCGGGGCGGTCGAGTGCGGCCCCCGTCTCACCGCTCCCGACGGGAGCATCGTCCACACCGAGATCCGGATCGGGACCGCGACGGTCATGCTCTCGGAGCACAACCCCGACTTCGGCACCGCGGAGCCGCGTTCGCTCGGCGGCACCCCGGTGCGGCTCGCGCTCGAGGTCGAGGATGCGGACGCCACGGTGGAGGCGGCAGAGCAGGCGGGAGCGAAGGTCCTCATCCCCGTCGGCGACCAGTTCTACGGATACCGCGCGGGACGCATCGAGGATCCGTTCGGCCACGTCTGGATCGTCTCGCAGCTCATCGAGACCCTCTCCCAGGAGGAGATGCAGCGCCGCCTCGACGAGATGTTCGCCGGGTGACCGAAAGGGGCAATCTCATCGGCGACGCGGCGACGGCGAAAGTGACGGAGCCGACCTAACGGCGTTCGCGGGCCTCCGCGAGCGCCCGGTCCAACAGGTCCGCAATCCCGAGCGCGGGCGCCCAACGGCGCAGGTATTCGACATCAAGCTCGCCGCCGCCCAGCTCGATCACTCCCTGCACGTCGTGCCACTGGCGTTCCGACACCCCGCCGCCGCGCCGGTACCAGGCGAGCTTCGCGAGCACCGTGTCTTCCGCCGAGGCGATCCAGAGGCGGCGGGCATCGCGGCCGCCGCCAAAGGATTCCAGGACGCGTCTTGCGCGTACGCCCGCCTCGTACTCGGAGTCGGGCGGAACGAATACGTCGATCTTCAGCGCCGTTCCGTAGTGAACGAGGTTGAAGCTCGATCGGCGCTGCACCGCTTCGCGGATCGAGCTCTCGTCGACATAGTGGTCCGCTTCGAGGGATTCGCGGATCGTCGCCGCGTGATCTTCTCGCAGCCAGGCAATCACGTCGACGTCGTTCGTGGCCCGAAAGTGGCCATGCACCGTGCTCGCGACGGAGCCGCCCACGTACCAGGCAACACCAAGCCGGTTGAGGATATCGATTAGCGGCGCAAGAGCTGCGACGAGGTCGTCGTGCGAGTCCATCCGACGGCTCTCTGGTGGCGCTCCACCTTGCGCGCGAGGTCTGCGCCGTAGTTCTGCTCGATCCAGAGGAGCTTCAGCGCGCGTTCGTCGAGATCGGGGTTCCGTGCCCGGAGCCCGGCGCGTGAGAGGGTGATCATCGAACGGCTGAACCGGAGCCCGGCCCGGAGCCGGCCGCCCGGCCCCATGCGCCGCAGCGCCGCAAGCTGCGCGTCGGCGGCGCCGCGGCTCGTGTCGTCCCATGAGCTGTGGTCAGCCATCGCCGGCGCAAGTCTACGTCCTTTCCACATCGACATGAGTCGGCTCCCGCGTTCGGTGACGGCAGACCGCGACTCCGGCAGGCCAGTTCCCCCCGGAGGTCAAGATCGTTGTGGATCCCGACCGTCTCGACCATCGGCGGCGTGGTCTATCAACGTGCCTGCAAGAGGGTTCCTGATTACGTACGAAGCTCATCTGGTGAGCCAGTCGGTCCCATATAGTCCCAAGTGGTTGAAAGATTGGGAGCGGGCGATGGCACGCAATCGGGTTCAGTTTCAGAAGGGCTACAGTCTGGTGCAGTTCATGGACGAG
>JAJECB010000348.1 GCA_022822245.1 Gammaproteobacteria bacterium | reverse complement strand
GAACATCGCGCTTTCCCTGAGTGGTGTTCGAGGTCTCGCCGTACACGAACGCGAACGCGCCGAGCTCGCGGAAGAGCGCGACCTGGGCTTCGGCCCGCTTCTTCTCTTCTTCGACGGAGTTCACGAGGAGCTCGCCCGAGTACCAGCCCGACACGAGCGCGAGACCGTGCCGCTCGAGGAGCGGGCCGAGCTCCGCCGCGCTCAGGGGGTATTTGCCGCCCGTCTCCGTCCCGGAATAGCCCGCCTGCGCCATCTCCGAGAGGCACGTCTCGAGCGAAGTGTCGCCGCCGAGCTCCGGAAGGTCGTCGTTCGACCACGCGATTGGGGCGATACCCAAGCGTACCTGTTTCATCTTCCTACACTCCGATGCGCTGGCGGGTCCGTCCTTCCGCATGCTCCGCCCGCGCGTCCCGGACCTCTTCGCGGGCGCTCACCTCCGGCACCCCGAGGTCCCACCAGGCGTCGCCCGGGGTCCACACGTTGTCGGCCGTCTCGAGGGCGATGACGGTGGTTCGGTCCGTGCCCCGCGCCCATTCGAGAGCGTCCTCCAGGTCCGCGATGCTCTCCACCCGGCGCGCCTCCGCACCCATTGCGCGGGCGTGGGCCGCGAAGTCGACCGCGAACGGCTCGCCCGCGATGCGGCTGTCCCGGATGAAGTTGTTGAACGACGCCCCGCCCTTGAAGTTCTGGAGGCGGTTGATGATCGCGAAGCCTCCGTTGTCGCAGACCACGACGATGATCTTGTGCCCGGTCAGGACGGACGAGTAGATGTCCGAGTTCATCATGAGGTAGGAGCCGTCCCCGACGAGGGCGTAGACCTCCCGGGTCGGGTCGGCCATCGCCGCCCCCCACGCCCCCGCGATCTCGTACCCCATGCAGGAGTATCCGAACTCGAGATCGAAGGTCGCGGGCGATTTCACCTTCCAGTTCTTCATGAGCTCGCCGGGGAGCCCCCCGGCCGCGGTGAGCACGAGGTCGCGCTCCGCGGCCGCCCGGTTCACCGCTCCGATGACCTGGGCGTAGCTCGGAACCGGGGCGTTGCTCGGACGGGTGGCAGCCTCGACGGCGCGATTCCACTCCGCGTATTCGCGGCTCGCGCGTGCGGTCCAGTCCGGCTCGGCCGACCAGTCGCCGAGGGCCGCATCGAGCTCGGCGATTCCCTCGCGGGCGTCTCCCACGACGGGCGCCGCCCGGTGCTTGACGGCATCGAAGCGGGCGGCATTGACGGCGACGAAGCGGGCCTCCGGCGAGAACGCGCTCCACGAGCCGGTGGTGAAGTCCTGGAGCCGGGTACCGATCGCGAGGACCACGTCCGCATCCGCGGCGAGGGCGTTGGCCGAGGCCGAACCGATGACCCCGACCGGACCGACGTTCATCGGGTCGTCGTGCACGAGCATCCCGCGGCCCGCCACCGTCTCCGCGACCGGGATGCCGCGTGCGGCGGCGAAGGCGGCGAGCTCCGCCTCCGCGAGCGAATAGCGCACCCCACCGCCCGCGATGATGAGAGGGCGTCGGGCCGCCGCGAGGAGAGCGGCCGCCGCCGCCACCTGGTCCCGGTCCGGACGCGGGCGCGGGATGACGTGGACCACCGGCTCGAAGAACGCCTCGGGGTAGTCGAACGCGATCTCCTGGGTGTCCTGGCACAGGCCGATGAAGGCGGGGCCGCAGTCGGCCGGGTCGAGCATCACCGCGGTCGCCTGCGGCAGCGACGAGATGATCTGCTCCGGGTGGGTGATGCGGTCCCAGTAGCGGGAAACCGACCGGAACGCGTCGTTGACCGAGGTGCTCGGGGCGGCGAAGTGCTCGATCTGCTGCAGCACCGGATCGGGCCGGCGGTTCGCGAACACGTCGCCGGAGAGGATCAGGATCGGCAGCCGGTTCGAGTGGCCGGTGGCGGCGGCGGTCACCATGTTGGTCGCGCCGGGACCGATCGAAGAGGTCGCGACCATGATCTGGCGGCGCCGGCGCGCCCGGGTAAAGCCGAGGGCGGCAAGGGCCATCGACTGCTCATTCTGTCCGCGCCAGGTCGGAAGCTCGTCCCGGACCGCCTCCAGGGCCTCCGCGAGACAGGTCACGTTGCCGTGACCGAAGATTCCGAACACCCCGGGAAAGAGCCGTTCGCGTCCCGACCCGGTCTTCACCCACTGGTTGCACAGGTAGCGAACGAGGGCCTGGGACATCGTGAGCTGCACCGTCTTCGCTGCCATTTCTCTCTCCTGTCTGGCGTCTGTCGTCGCGGGAAGGGTCACGCCGCCGAGCGTCGGGTCGGGTCGTTGTCGGGTGCCTCAGCCCGGGCCGGTGCCCGCTTTCCGCCCTCCCTCCGCGGGCCGCGGCCGAACGAAGATCGGGCCCCGCATGGTGAGGACCACCTCCTCGCGCTGATTGTGCATCTCCCACTCCATCTGAACGATCCCGCGCGCGGGGTCCGACCTCGAGATTCGCCGGTTCACCACCGTCACCACGACACGCACGGTATCTCCGGGTCGGACCGGGGCTCGCCATCGTATCTCGTCCACCCCCGGAGAGCCGAGGCTCGCCTCCGGGGCGAAGGGACGAAGGGCGGTGAAGAGCCGGAACGCGAGGGTGCCGAGCTGCCAGCCGCTCGCAATGAGCCCGCCGTAGACCGAGCGCTCGGCCACGACCCGGTCCATGTGGAAGGGCTGGGGGTCATAGGCGAACGCCCACTGGAGGATCTCGGCCTCGCTCAGTGTCTTGCCGGGCGTGCGATAGACCTTGCCGACCGCGAAATCCTCGTACCAACCGTCGTCCATCGCGCTCTCGAGCTGCATCGCCCACCGCCCGGGACGGCGGGAGCGCAGAGTTTGGCACGTTGCACCGGCCATGTCCCTCGCGGGCGGCGCCCCGTGCCCCGGCGGCGAGCGCAACGGCATTCCGCGGTAGCATGTCGCGGAATCCAGCATACGTCGGCACCGCGACCGACACCCGCACCCGGCCCCGGATGCGTCCCCCGGCCGCGCCGCGCCGCGCCGGACCGTCGGGGCGCCAGCCCGAAACCGGAGACCGTCCATTTCGAATCCCGGCCTCCGCCAGCCGGACCCGGACCCGCAACCGATGCACACCCTGCTCTTCCTCGAACCCGGTCATTTCCACGCCGCCCTGACCCTGCGGGTGCGAAACCCCCGCGTGGAGCGCACCATTCACCTCTATGCGACCCCCGGGCCGGAACGCGACGCGTTCGTCGCCCTCGTGCGCTCGTTCAACTCGCGTGCGGAGGATCCGACGGAGTGGGATCTGGTGGTCCACGAGTCCGACGAGCCCGAGCGGGCGCTCGTCGACGAGCGGCGAGGAGCCGCCGTCGTCCTCGCCGGGCGCAACCAGCCCAAGCTCGGCGCGATCGCGAGGCTGCACGCGGCGGGGTTCCACGTGCTCGCGGACAAACCCTGGCTGACCGACGGCGCCGCCCTTCCGGACCTCGAACGAGCCACCGCGGTCTGGCCGATCGCGATGGACATCATGACGTTCCGCCACGATACGGTCGCCCGGCTCACCCGCCGGATGACGGCTTCCGAGGAGCTGTTCGGAGGGTTCGCGGGAAGCTCCGAGGAGCCGGCCATCGACCTTCAGTCGACGCACCATCTGCTCAAGGTGGTCAACGGGGCGCCGCTCACCCGCCCGGCCTGGTACTACGACACCCGCATCCAGGGAAACGGACTGGTGGACATCCAGTCCCACATGACCGACCAGGCTCAGTGGCTCGTCGGGGAGGGGCCGGGCTTCGACCCCGGAAGGGAATTCGAGCTCGACGGCGCGCGGCTCTGGTGCACTCCCGTGCCCCTCGACCTCTTTCGAGCGAGCACCGGACTCGACGACTTTCCGGACACGCTCGCGGACCGCGTCACGGGCGACGTGCTCGATCTCGCCTGCAACGGCGAGATCCGGTACCGCCTGGGGGGCGTCTCGGTTCGCCAACGCGCCGAGTGGGGGCAGCGGGAACCGGAGGGCGGCGGCGACGCCCACGGAGCCACCGTGCGGGGAACGCGCGCCACCATCGTCACCCGCCGCGGACCGGAGACCGGGTTCCGGCCCGAGCTGCACGTCGCCCCGCGCGTCGCGGGACGGCGCTTCGACGCGCGACTGGACGAAGCGGTCTCCGAGTGGAAGCGGGAGCTTCCCGGGCTTTCGCACCGGCCATCGTCCCTCGGGCGGGAGATCGTCGTTCCGGACGCGCTCCACACCCCGCACGAGGCCCACTTCGCGATGGTCCTCGACGATTTCCTGGATCTGCTCGACGCGAACGAGTGGCCGGCCCTCCTCGCCGCCCGCATCCGCACCCGCTACACCCTCCTCGCGAACGCGCACGCACGCGCGCCGCACTCCGCCGTCGCAGTATCCCGGCCCCCTCGCGAAGAGAATCGGTGAGAGGTTGCGGCTAGAATCGCGCCGCGATTTCGACGGGTTCGACACCCGAACACGACTGGACGAACCGAACCGCACGGAGACACACAGATGCCGGACAGCAGGCACGGACACTTTCACTGGAACGAGCTGAACACCTGGAAGGTGGAAGAGGCCAGGGAGTTCTACGCGAGAACCCTCGGCTGGACCTACGAGCGGTTCCCGATGGCCGACGACGGCGAGTACACGGTCTGCATGTCGGACGGCGAGCCCGTCGCCGGCGTCTTCGAGATGCGCGAGGAGCTGGGAATGGACGGCCTGCCGGACCACTGGTTCGCCTACATCGCCGTGGACGACGTCGATGCACGCCTGAAGGAGGTCGGGACCGCCGGCGGCATCATCCGTCGCGAGCCGTTCGACGTGCCGAGCGTGGGACGCATTTCGATCGTCGAGGACAGGACGGGGGCCGTCGTCGGATGGATCACCCCCTCCCCGTCCGAATGACTCCGCGCCTCGCCGGGCCGGATCCGCACCGAGTTGTCCGTCCGCCGGCGGTCGCCGGCCGCACGGCAGGGCCGACCGGCCCCCGGAACCGAGTTCCGCGTCCGCCGCGGGGCTCGTCAGGATCCCTTCGCCCGGGGGAACGACCGGACGCGAGCCCAGGACTCGGAGGACGAGACGCATGAAGGCGGTGGTGGCAACCGAGCGCGACAACCTGGCGGTCGTCGACGTGGACCTCGACCCGCCGCGGACCGGCGAGGTCCGCGTCCGGATGATGGCGACCGGAGTCTGTCACTCCGACCTCTCCATCCTCAACGGGACCATCCCGAGCGCGTTCCCGGTCGTGCTCGGACATGAAGGAGCGGGGGTCGTCGAGGAGGTGGGCGAAGGCGTGAGCCACGTCCAGCCCGGCGACCACGTGGTGCTCTCCTTCATCCCCCAGTGCGGCGAGTGCTTCCACTGCGTCCACGACGAGCCCTATCTGTGCTCGGTGGCCCCCAACGAAGGCAACCAGCTCGACGGCACGACCCGGGTCCACCGCGACGGCGAGGACGTCCGGGTGATGTCGTTCCTCGGCAACATGGCCGAACAGGCGGTCGTGCCCGGCATCTGCGTCGTCCCCATCGACAGGGACATTCCCTTCCAGGCGGCCGCCCTCGTCGGATGCGGGGTCACCACCGGCGTCGGGGCGGCCATCAAGACGGCGGCGGTGCGCCCGGGCTCCACGGTGGCGGTGGTCGGTTGCGGGGGAGTCGGCCTTTCCGTCATCCAGGGCTGCCGCATCGCCGGCGCGAAGCAGATCATCGCGGTCGACCTCTCGGCCGAGAAGATGGAGATGGCAAGGACGTTCGGCGCGACCGACACGACCACCCCCGGCGGGCACGCGCTTCGCGAGATCATGGCAATGACCGGCGGAGTCGGGGTGGACTACGCGTTCGAGGTGATCGGGCTCCCCTCGACCATCGAGACCTGCGTCAAGGTCGCGCGCCGGGGCGGAACCGCGGTCCTGGTCGGGGTGGGAAGGGCGGAAGAACGATTCTCGGTGAACTCGCTCATCCTTCCGCTCACCTCCAAGACCATCCGCGGGTGCATGTACGGAAGCGTCAACTTCAAGGTGGACTTCCCGATGTACCTGGACCTCTATCGGCGCGGACTGCTCGACCTCGACGGCATGGTGACCCGCACTTACGCACTCGACGAAGCGCCGCAGGCGTTCGAGGACCTCGAGCGGGGCGTGAACGCCCGCGGGGTCATCCTGCACGGCTGACCCCGCCCGGACGGGCGGGACTCGCCGGGCCGCCCAGCCGTTCAGGCCTGGCTAGCCGCAATATTTCACCGATGTCCTGCTGCGGACACCAATCTGCTTGCGGTAGCGGGCCGTACTCCCTCAAGCCGCT
>JAJECB010000131.1 GCA_022822245.1 Gammaproteobacteria bacterium | reverse complement strand
CGGCTCGACCCACGGCGACGGGGAGCACGAGATCGTCGCCGGGCTCCCCGCGAAGCTCCGCGACCTGGAGGTGGACGCGGTCATCTCCGGGATGGGCTGCTGAGGCTCGTGCACACCCGCCGTGCTGCGGGTGAGCGCGGTAGCCGAAAAGGCCGGATTCCCCTCGAGCTCCCTCGTGTGCGAGGGCTTCGTCGGCCAGGCCGGGACCACCTCGGTCGGCCTCGGGGTGCCCAACATGCCGGTCGCGATGGTCCCTGGCCACGTCGACATGCAGACCGACAACGAGCTTCGCGACAACATCCTCGGCGTCACCCTCGACCAGGTCATCTCCAACCTGACCGAGCAGCCGGCGGCGGCGCGCACGAGCGTCGAGCCGGGCCCGGAGGAGATCGTCTTCGAGGGCAGCTTCGAGGAGGTCAACCGCCTGTTCTACGAGAACCGGTGGTCGGACGGGCTGCCGTTCGTGCCGCCGACTCCGGACAAGGTCGCCGAGTTCCTCGCGTTCACGGATCTCCCGCCCGACCACGCGCTCGGCAAGGTGCCGCCCGACAACCGGGCCGCCACCGTGCGGAGCGTCGCCGCGAACGGGGTCATGGCGGGCTGCCGGCCGGAGTACATGCCGATCCTCGTCGCCCTCGCCGAGGCGATGGCGGACCCCGCGTACGGCGTCGAGCACTCCGGCAACACCCCCGGGTCCGAGACCCTCGTCACCCTGAACGGCCCACTCATCAAGGAGCTCGGCTTCAACTACGAGCAGGGCGCGCTCCGCGACGGGTTCATGGCCAACACCACCGTCGGGCGGTTCTGGCGGCTCTACCTCCGGAACGTCGCGGGGTTCCTCCCCCATCGCACGGACAAGGGCACCTACGGGAACACCTGGCGGGTGGTCCTCGCCGAGAACGAGGACGTGCTCGCGCGCATCGGGTGGGAGCCGCTCGCGAGCGACTTCGGGTTCCGGGCGGGCGAGAACGCCGTCACCATCTCGCGCTACACGGGCGGCGACGTGGTGACCTCCGTCTACGGCCAGACCGCGGAGCGGATGCTCCCCTACCTCGGGGACGCCCTCGTCAAGCAGTCGGGCTGGCAGCTCGTCTTCACCGTCGGGATGGCGCAGGGGACCTACCGGCCGCTCCTGCTCCTCTCTCCAATCCTTGCCGAGACCATCGCCAAGGGGGGCTGGTCGCGGGGCGACCTCAAGCGCTGGCTCTTCGACAACGCCCGCCTTCCCGCGTCGAAGTTCGAGGCGTACATGGGCGAGTACACCAACCTCGTGCCGGGGCGGCGGACCCTCGCGGAGATGGTCGAGGCGGGCAAGGCGCCGCCCGTCTTCGCCGAGTCGGACGATCCGGAGCGGATGGTGCCGCTGGTCTGCGAGCCGGACGACATCCTCGTCGCGGTGACCGGCGACCCGCTTCGCACCAACGCCTACGTGTTCTCGCACAACGGCATGCTCGGCTACCCGGTCGGGAAGCGGGTCGCGCTGCCGGAGGGCTGGGAGGCGAAGCTCCGCGCGGCGCGCGGCCGCTAGTCCGACCCACGAATCCGCACCCCGGAGCGACGAGGTACGGGGTGCAATGGCGGGAGCGCGGGCCTCCCGCCCGCGCACGGCATCGCGGGCTTTCGGCCGTCCACGGGCCGGAAGCCCGCGACCCGGGAATGCGGTGGCGGCCGCCTGAATCTCGTGCGTAATCAGAGACCTTTTCTTTCGGTTCCGTTTGACGGGTCGAAGAGCCTGTGCTAAACAGGACGGCCGCCCCGCGCGGCTCTACACACTATGGCCGCGCCACTTGGTGAAGTTCCCTTCGCACCGCGGAATTCGCCGGGAGGGCGACTGCAAAGGGAGCACCTCATGCTATCCAGTCATTTCGATCGCCGCACCGCCCTCAAGCTCATGGGCGCGGGCGCCATCAGCCTCGCCGCCGGCGGACCCCGCCTCGCCGCCGCCAATCCACGTGGTGACGGCTTTCTCACCGCTTCGATCCTCGGCTCGCTGCCGCACCTGCATCCCTGGAACTACAGCAACCACGACTTTGGCGTGGTCCCGATCCTGACCTACAGCAATCTCGTCTACACCGCACCGGACGGTACCGTACATCCCGAGGTCGCGCGCGAGATGCCGACGGTCAGCGACGGCGCCACCGTCTACACCTTCAAGCTGCGCGATGACGTCAAGTTCCACAACGGCAAACCGCTGACGGCCGAGGACGTGGTCTACTCCTTCGAGACCTACCTCGAGAAGGGCCAACGACGAGGCGACTTCCGCGCGTTCCTCAGCGCCGCGGTCGCCGAGGACAGCCACACCGTGCGCGTCGAGCTGAAGAAACCCCAGGCGGGCTGGATGATCTACCTCACGAAGTACTTCGGGGTGGTCCCGGCGGGCACCGATTTCGATGCACTGTTCAGCGAAGTCCAGGGTTCGGGACCGTATCGGGTCACCAAGTTCGAGACCGACGTGGTCGTCGAGCTCGAGGCGAATCCGGACTACTACCTTGGCGAAGCGCCGCAGAAGAAGATCCGAATCGTCCGCATCGCCGACGACGCTACCCAGCTCGCCCACCTGCGCACGGGCGAGGTCGACATCATCGGCACCTGCCCGCCCAAGGACTTCGCGCCGACCATCGCGGAGCCCGAGTTCACCGGCGAGGCGATTCCGAGCGCCGGCATCTTCTACGCTCCGTTCAATCGCCTGAAGCCGCCGTTCGACAACATTCACTTTCGCCGTGCGGTGGCCTCCGCCGTCAATCGCGACTTCATCTGCAACGACATCTACTTCGGGCTCGTCACCCCGACCTCGATACCCGCCGCCCCGAGCGAGCACTGGTATGACGAGGAGCTCGCCAAGGTGCACGCTTACGATCCCGACAAGGCGAAGTGGCACCTCAAGCAGGCGGGGGTGAGCGGCTTCAGCTTCACCGCCACCATCCCGGTGCCGAGCGCCTACATCGAGGCTCGGGACGCGTCCCTCATCATCCAGGCCAATCTTGCGGAGGTCGGCATCGACATGCGGATCCGCCAGATGGACTTCGGGTCGATGTACGGGGCCGCGTCGGCGGGAGACTTCGAGATGTTCCCCCACCCCTCGATGCAGCCTTCCATCGAGGACTACCTCTTCGCCCAGTCCTACATGTGCACCGCCGGCAAGCAGTACATCGCCCAGCCGTGCAGCGAGGAGTACGACGCAAACGTGTTGAAGGCCTACGAGACCCTCGACCCGGACACGCGCCGGCCCGCGCTGAACGCGGCATTGCGCCACCTCGTCGAGGACTGCACGAGCCTGTGGATCGGCCGACTCAACACGTACCACGTGTGGCGGAAGGAGGTGACGAACTTCCGGCCGTCGTACATGTACGCGATGGATCTGCG
>JAJECB010000298.1 GCA_022822245.1 Gammaproteobacteria bacterium | reverse complement strand
ACCGAGGACCAGAAGGAGCGCTACCTCCACCCGACCCTCAAGGGGGAGAAGCGGGCGTTCTTCGGTCTCACCGAGCCTTCGGGAGGAAGCGACCCGGCCCGCGCGATCCGGACCCGGGCGGTGCGCGACGGGGACGGCGAGGGCGCGGGCTGGATCATCAACGGCTCGAAGATCTTCATCTCGGGGGCGGACCGTGCCGACTACGGGATCGTCTTCGCCCGCACCGACCCCGCCCGGGGCCGGGCCGGGGTCACCTGCTTCATCGTGGAGACCGACTGGCCCGGGTTCCACGTGCGCCGCGTCGTGCACACCCTTCGCTCCGCGAACTACGCGACCGAGCTTGAGTTCACGGACCTCCGGGTGCCGGCGGAGAACGTGCTCGGGGAGGTGGGGGGCGGGTTCGCGATCGCGAACGACCGCCTCTCGCGCCAGCGGATCCCGTACGCGGCGGCCTGTATCGGGGTGGCGATCGCGGCGCAGGAGATGGCCATCGAGTACGCGCGCCTGCGGGAGACCTTCGGGGCGCCCCTCGCAACCCGGCAGTCGGTGCAGAACATGATCATCGACAGCCAGGTGGACATCGAGTCCGCGCGCTGGCTGACCCTCGCGGCGGCAGAGAAGGCGCATCTCGGGGAGCCGTTCCGGAAGGAGGCGGCGATGGCGAAGCTGGTCGCGAGCGAGGCCGGAGGGCGCGTGGTGGACCGCGCGATCCAGATCCACGGCGGCTACGGGGTGACGAAGGAGCTGCCCCTCGAGCGCTGGTTCCGGGAGATGCGGATCCGGCGTATCGGCGAGGGTCCGAGCGAGGTCCAGCGCCTCATCATCGCCCGCGACCTCATCGGCGGATCGTTCCACTAGACTGCTTCCTCCTGTCGAGTCGGATAGTTGTAGACCAATTGCATGCGAATCAACCAGGGAGTATCGACATGACCCTTGCCCTCTCGCGGTTCCGCGTCCTCGACCTCACCCGGGCCCGCGCGGGTCCGACCGCGGCCCGACAGCTCGCGGACCTCGGAGCGGACGTCATCAAGGTCGAGGAACGGCCGAAGGAGGCGTTCGGGCTCGGCGGTCCCCGCCACGGCCCGGACTTCCAGAACCTGCACCGCAACAAGCGAAGCCTCACCCTCAACCTCAAGGAGCCGGACGGGGTCGCGATCTTCAAGCGCCTCGCGGCCGGCGCGGACGTCATCGTGGAGAACTACCGGCCGGGGGTGAAGCACCGGCTCGGCATCGACTACGAGTCGATCCGCGCCATCAACCCGCGCATCGTCTACGGCAGCATCTCCGGCTTCGGCCAGGACGGGCCGTACGCGGACCGCCCCGGGGTGGACCAGATCGCCCAGGGCATGGGGGGGCTCATGTCGATCACCGGGCTCCCCGGCCAGGGGCCGGTGCGGGTCGGGGTGCCCATCGCGGATCTGACGGCGGGGATGTACCTCGCCATCGGGATCCTCACCGCTCTTGTCGAGCGCGAGGTGTCGGGCGAGGGACAGTGGGTCCACACGTCGCTCCTCGAAGCCCAGATCGCGATGCTCGACTTCCAGGCCGCGCGCTGGACCATCGCCCGGGAGGTCCCGCCCCAGGCCGGCAACAACCACCCGACCGGCATCCCCACCGGGGTGTTCGAAACCGCGGACGGGCACATCAACATCGCGGCGGCCGGCGAGCACCTGTTCGGGCGCATGTGCCGGGCGATGGGGTCGGAGGAGTTCCTCGACGACCCACGCTTCTGCGACGGCCACGCCCGCTACGAGAACCGCGACACCCTGAACGCGGCCATCGAGGAATACACCCGGCGCGAGCCGAGCGCCCACTGGGTGGCGCTGCTCAACGAGGCGGGGGTGCCCTGCGGTCCCATCTACGCGGTGGACCAGACCTTCGCCGACCCTCAGGTACGCCATCTCGACATGACGAAACCGGTCGAGCACCCGACTCTCGGGGCGGTGAACGTGGTCGACCATGCGGTGAACATGAGCCGAACCCCCCCCGAGATGCGCCGCGCGAGCCCGGAGGCGGGGGAGCACACCGAGGAGGTGCTTCGGGAGGCCGGCTACTCGGCGGCCGAGATCGCCGACTTCCGCGCCCGCCGGGTGGTCTAGCGCGCCTTCACGCGAATGGGCCAGGAAACGCACCAGATTCGAACGGTGCTCGGTGAAGCGGGCAGGTCGGATTGGCGAAACGTAATCCGACATCACGTGCGAAGGGCGGCCCTTGGCCCACAAGTGTCGGACTATGCTTCGCCAATCCGACCTGTGGCTCTTCGCACTCGTCGGGGATGCGGTGCGATAGCGTGAACACGCGCCAGTGTACCCGTCCGGAGGCCGACGCTGCCCAGAGAACGGCGGACCGCCGGGGGAGAGGGGACCGCAGGCGCCTTGCCCGAGTCCGAGGCCGCATCACGGGCGTGCCGCGCACGTGACCGGGTTCGCGGGTTCGGCCACAATGGCCGCACCCTCACCGGAGCCGGATGCCATGGCGACGCCCGATCTTGAACACCTGTTCCGATACACCGGCGAGTTCTCCGAGACGATCATCGCCTCCGCGGGCGGCGCGTTCGTGCGCGACCGGGACGGACGCGAGATCCTGGACTTCACCTCCGGGCAGATGAGCGCCATCCTCGGCCACGCCCATCCGGAGATCGTGGCCACCGTCGGCGAGTCGGTGGCCCGCCTCGACCACCTGCACAGCTCCTTCCTCTCCGACGTCGTCCTCGAGTTCGCGAGCGCGCTCTCTGCCCTCCTCCCGGCCTCGCTCTCCAAGGTGCTGCCGCTCAGCACCGGCGCCGAGTCCAACGAAGCGGCGATCCGGATGGCGAAGCTCGCGACGGGCCGTTTCGAAGTGGTGGCCTTCGACCGGTCCTGGCACGGGGTGACCGGCGGGGCCTCCGCGGCGACCTTCAACGGCGCCCGGCGCGGCTATGGCGCGCCGGTGCCGGGCGTGCTGGCGCTGCCGACCCCTCACGCGTACCGGTCTCCCTTCGCATCCAACGGCGCGTACGATTGGCGCGCGGAGCTCGACTTCGGGTTCGAGCTCATCGACCGGCAGTCGGTCGGCAGCCTCGCCGCGATGATCGCCGAGCCGATCCTGAGCTCGGGCGGCATCATCGAGCTTCCCGAGGGCTACTTGGCCGCGCTCGCCGAGCACTGCCGGCGCCGCGGGATGCTCCTCATCCTCGACGAGGCGCAGACCGGCCTCGGGCGTACCGGGAACCGGTTCGCGTTCGAGCACGAAGGGGTGGTGCCCGACATCCTGACCCTGTCCAAGACGCTCGGCGCAGGGCTGCCGCTGTCCGCGACCGTCGCCTCCCCGGAGGTCGAGGGTACATGCCACGAGCGTGACTTCCTGTTCTACACCACCCATACCGCGGACCCGCTGCCCGCCGCGGTCGGAAGCAAGGTGATCGAGATCCTGGTCCGCGACCGGCTCGAGGAGCGGGCCCGCGAGCTCGGCCGGCACCTCAAGCAGGGCCTTCGCGATCTCCAGCAGCGCCACGAGCCGATCGGCGACGTGCGCGGGCGCGGCCTGCTCCTCGGGATGGAGCTCGTCGAGGACCGGCACACGAAGGAGCCGGCCCACGAACTCGGGGCGCGGGTCGGCCGGCGCTGCATCGAGCTCGGGGCAAGCCTAAACATCGGGCGCCCGCGGCACGCGAACGTGTTCCGGATCGCGCCGCCCCTGACCGTCACCCGCGATCAGATCGACCTCGCGCTCGCCATTCTCGACCAGGCGTTGAACGAGTGCGCGATGGGGTGAGCGCGCAAGGGGCGAGATGGCGGCTCCGTCAACCGACAACCCGGAGGAAACGATGACGACGAAAGACTCGAGAAAGATCGTGGTGGAGAGCGCCGAGGCGGTGCTCGGCCTGCACTGGTTCGTCGCCCGCGACTTCACGGTGAAGGACGAGGGCATCGAGATCGAGATCGTCACGCCCGGGATCAGGACCCGATTCGACTGGTCGGACCCGCGCAGCCGCGATCATCACCTCGTGACCCCGACCAACTACCAGAAGGCCTTCGAAGAGGGTCGCGCCGACATCTACCGCGCGTGCGAGTGGGGTCAGATCCGGCGAAGCTACGACAATCCGGAGGGTCAGATCGTGGCGCGCCGTCCGGCCATGGTCTACCAGGGGGTCTACGTCCGGCCGGACTCGCCGATCGAGGCTCCGATCTCGCTCGCGAACAGGAGCGTCGGCGTGCAGTTCCACCAGGGATCGCACTACGCGACGCTCTCCATGCTGGAAGGCTTCGTGTCGCGCGAACGGATCAACGTCGTCCACGCCGGCACGGTGCTGGAGCGCTACGAGAGCCTGATGGCCGGCGAGATCGACGCGGCGACCTTGATGGAGCCGTGGGTGACCCTGGCCGAGAAGCAGGGCTGCAAGCTCCTCGCCGGCACCTACTACCAGGGCACCGAGAACGCGTCGCGGAGCATGAGCCAGGACCTGTTCGAAGCCCTGATGAGAGCGGTGAAGAAGGCGGTCGGGCTCATCAACGAGGACAAGCGGCGATACCTCCACTACCTGCTGGACGAGATCCCCGAGGAGTACTCGAGCCGGATCTCTCCGGCGGACTTTCACTTGCCGTATCTTCGCTACGTGGACCCCGTACCGTACTCCGAAGAGGAGTTCGAGCGCGCCTACAACTGGATGCTGACCTGGGACCTGGTGGGAGAGAACGCCGAGTTCGGCACCCTGGTCAGCAACCGGATCTAGTCCGGCCGAAGAAAAGGGCGAGATCGCGCCGCGTTTGTACGCGCCGAGGCGAGGGAAGATGCGAATCGAGCGGGTGGGGGAGACGATCGACCTGCTGGGCGAAGGTCCCCTCTGGGACGTCGCGGAGCAGGCCCTCTACTGGGTGGACAGCCGCGGCTGCCGGATCCGCCGCCTCGACTGGGCGACCGGCGAGCGCCGCGACTGGGACGTGCCGGAGATGATCGGGTCGATGGCGCTCCGAGCGGGCGGAGGCGCGATCATCTCGCTTCGGACCGGGGTCCATACCTTCGACTTCGAGACCGGGGAGGCGGCGCTCGTCTCCGATCCGGAGGCGGCGGACCCGGACACCCGCTTCAACGACGGCAAGGTGGACCGGCAGGGCCGCTTCCTCACCGGGACGATGGTGACCCGGATCAGCGGCGAGGCGCGTGGCTCGATCTACCGGCTCGACCCCGACCTCTCGCTCCATCGCCTGAAGGGCGGGGTGATCGTTGCCAACGGGCCGTGTTTCAGCCCCGACGGCGAGACCTTCTACTTCGCGGACACCGGCCGGCGCGCGATCTTCGCCTACGACTACGATCCCGCGACGGGCGCGATCGGGGCGGAACGGGTCGCGGTCGATACGAGCCCGTACGAGAGCGGCCCCGACGGGGGCACGGTGGACGGCGAGGGGTATCTCTGGAGCGCCCTCGTGCATGTCGGCCGGGTCGCCCGCTTCGCCCCCGACGGGACCCTCGACCGGATGATCGACATGCCCTGCACCCGCCCCGCGAGCGTGATGTTCGGCGGCCCCGACCTCGACATCGCGTTCGTCCCGTCGATCCGGGACTCGGGCAACGTGCGGGGCGATCGGCCCATCGACGGCGCTCTCTTCGCCATCCACGACCTCGGCGTCACCGGCCTCCCCGAGCCCCGCTTCGCCGGCTGACGCCCTCGCCCCGCCGCACGGAGGCGCCGGACTCACCGGCGATAGCGGACCGATGGACCCGACGACATGTAGTTCGACAATCGACACGATCCAGCGAC
Organism: Gammaproteobacteria bacterium; assembly: GCA_022822245.1. The sequence continues at coordinate 427 of JAJECB010000298.1, read as the reverse complement.
CGACCGGCATGATGCATAGCAACGTGCTCCAGCCGACGGTCAATCTGCTACGCGGCTTGCTGGCGGCTGAGCTTGGTCGTCAGGCGGCTCACTATTGTGTGGACAGGGTTTGGCCCGTGTTAGTAGGATTGGCGACACTGGTAGAGCCCGTGGAGGCAGTGATGAAACAGAGGCCAAGTTGCCCGGCAATCGGCACGAACCGACAACGGGCAGGCCGTTTCCCAACGTATGTTGATCATGGGCCTACACATCCGGCACCTTCTACGTTGAACGGTAGATGCGATGCGAGGAACAATTTAGCGAGACTGCCACTAGTGTCCCAACGTTAATTGAATAAATTCAATTGGTTATCTGGAGGGAAGTCTGCTATCTGATGTGCGCTTTGGGTAAGTAGTTGTTCGAGCGGCATTTTTTCGAACACCGAGAG
>JAJECB010000196.1 GCA_022822245.1 Gammaproteobacteria bacterium | reverse complement strand
GACCGCGAGGTGGAGCTTGCCTTCGGGGCGATGGATGTCGTGCCCCCCGACTTGGAGTTTCGCCATCTGCTCACTTCGGGGATGGTGCTCATCCTCCCCGTGGGACACCCGCTCTCCGGAAACCCGGAGCCGAGCGCCGCGGAAATCGCTTCCTTTCCCGTCATCGCGCAGCCACCCGGGCACTACGCTCGAAGGACGCTGGAAGAAACGGGACGGCATTTCGGGGTGCGCTTCGACATCGTCATGGAGCTTCCCGAATGGGATCTCATCAAGCGCCACGTCGAGTTCGGCGCCGGGATCGCCGCCGTGCCGGAAATCGTGCTCGACGACTCGGACCGGGTCGAGCGCATCCCGCTCCACCCCCGCGTACCCCTGAGGAGATATGGCGTGTACCGGAGCCGCGAGGGAATCCTCTCTCGCGCGGCGGAGCGATTCTGCGCCCTCATCGAGTCGGGCTCTCCTCCGCCGTCCCCCCGTTCGCCCGCTCTCCCCTCCCACCGTCCGTCCCTTCGTCCGTCCGCTGAACCGTGACGACCGACCTCAGCCGTCTCTACCGGAAGCCGGACCGGCTGCAGCAGTTGTCGGCGTTCCGCCACACCGCGGAGCTCGGCAGCCTGTCCCGGGCGGCGGACGCGCTGTCGCTCGCCCCCGAGGCGGTGGCGCTTCACGTTCGCGAGCTCGAGCACGAGCTCGGCGCCGCGCTGCTCGACCGCGACATGCCCGGCCTCACCGTCACCCTCACTCCCGCGGGCGAGTGCCTGCACGCATTGGTGCACCCGCTGCTCGACGAGCTTGGCGGGCTTGCCGATCGCGTCGGGGCCGCCGATCCGGCTTCGGCGGGGCCGAGCCTCCACGTCGTTTCCGAGGAGGGCATGGCGCTCGAAGTCGTCTCCCGAACCATCGGGCGGCTTCTCGGCGAGCACCCGGCGCTCGGCCCGCGGGTCCGGGCCGGGCCTTTCCACGAGGGGCTGAAGCGCCTGCTTGCCGACGAGGAGAGCCTCGTGTTCGGTGCGGAGAGACCGGTCCCGGACCGGGTCGTCTTCCGTCCGATGTTGTCCGCCGGGTGGGTGGCGGCCGTTCCCGCGGGTCACCCCCTCGCGGAACGCGAAGCGGTGACTGTCGAGGAGCTCGGCCCATGGGCGAAGATCGGACCGAGCCCGGAGAGCCTGGTCCCGGGGCCCGAAGGAGGCGAGTGGCCGTACCGGCATCCCGGGCTCCAGCGCAACGTCGTGGTGGAGACCAACGAATGGCCCGTCGCCCATGCCCTCGTCGAGGCCGGTGTCGGGATCATCGTTTGCGAATCGCTCGCGGTACCGAAGACCTCCCGGCTTTCGGTCGTGCCTCTCACCGAACGCTTTCCGGCCCGCACCCTCGGGCTGTTCCACCGGCGCGACCGGCCCGGGCCGCGCTTCCTGCGGCATTTCGTCGAAGCCGTGTGGTCCGAGTTCCCGGATGCATCGTCGCAGCACCGGGACCGCGCCGGGGGGACGGATTCGCTGCGAAGCGGGCGGGGCGACGAACTGCCGGCCAGTCGATCCTCCGAGCCGCCCGCCGGCGATGGCGGTGGCGCTGGCGGTGGCGCCGAGGGTCGCGCCGACAGCCGGGCTGGCAGTCCCGCCAGGACGGACCCGCTCAGAAAGCTCCGGGCCTTCTGTTTCGCGGTGAAGCACCGGAGCATCAGCCGGGCGGCCGAGCAGGCCTTCTCCAATCAGCCCACCGCGTCGAAGTGGATACGTGACCTCGAGGCGGAATTCGGAACCCGGCTCTTCGTGCGAAGCACGGGGGGCATCGCCCCGACCCCGGCCGCAAAGCGGGTCTTTCGGCATGCCATGCCCCTGGTGCACGCGCTGGATCGTCTGCCGGAGTCCTTCGCCGAGCGCTCTCGTGGGGAGGCGGCCGGCGGCCTTCGCATCGGCGCCGGGCAGACTTCCGCGGCGGCCTGGCTGCCGAAGTATCTCGGCCGGTTCCGGGAATCGTGTCCGGGGGTCGAGATCAACGTGAGAACCGGCACCGGCCGGGAGCGATTGGAGTGGCTTCGCGACTTCGACGTGGACCTCGTCGTCGGGGCGATGGACGTCGAGGAGCCCGAGTTCGAACGCCAGCCCCTCGGCAAATCGAGCTTCGTCCTCATCACCCCCGAAGGCCATCCGCTCGCCGGGCGGGAGTCGGTGGACCTCGCGGACGTGGCGAGGTATCCCTCGGTCGGCCACCCCGCGGACCATTACACGAGCCGGGTCGCGAACATGGTCTTCCGCCGGCAGGGCCTCGTCCTCGACCGGGTCCTGGAAGTGGCCGGATGGAACGAGATCAAGCACTACGTCGAAGCGGGGGTCGGAATCGCCATCGTCCCCGAGATGTGCATCTACGGCTCGGATCGGTTGCGGAAGGTCCCGGTCCCGGGCGCGTTCCCCTCGCGGACGTACTCGATCTTCACGCGCCGGGAGGCGACCCCGGCGCTTGCGGTCGAGCGGTTCCTCGGGATTGTCGCATCCGACGTTGTGGGCGCAGGGTGAACGTCGTGGGCGCAGGGTGACGATGACCGCCGGACCGCGATGGAGTGCCCGCAAGGTCGATCGCCTGCGCCAGCTCCGGGCGTTCTGCCAGGTAGCGGCCATGAAGAGCATCACCCAGGGGGCGGCGGCCATCGGCCTCAGTCAGCCGACCGCATCCGCGCATATCCGGGAGCTCGAGCTCGAGATGCAAGCCACCCTGCTCGATCGATACGGTCCGCGCATCGACCTCACTCCGGCGGGAGAATGCCTTTACGAGATCGCGCGGCCGCTCGTCGAGCGCCTGGAGCGGATGTCGGCCGACCTTGCCGCGCGGCTTGACGAAAGCGTCTCGGGAGAGCTCCGGGTGGGGGCCGGAGCCGCCGGGATCTCCTTCATCCTCCCCCCGATCGCCAGACGGTTTCGAGACGCCTACCCGGGGATTCGCCTGTGCCTCGAGAGTGTCCGTACGGATGATTCCTATGAGCTTCTCGAGGAGGGAAAGGTGGATCTCATCTTCGGCGTGCAGAAGCCGGCGGACGATCGGTTCATCTACCATCGGATCCTCGAGTGGGAGCTGGTGCTGATCACCCCCAGGAACCATCCGCTCGCCGGGCGACAGTCGGTGGACATCCGGGAAATTGCCGGATACCCCGGAATCGTGCCGCCCGCCAGGACGTACAGTCGAGATTTCGGTGAAGCCATCGCGCGGCGATTCGGAGTAACCGTGAACGTCGGGATAGAGACGAGCGGCTGGATCCTCGTCAAGACCTTCGTCGAGGCAGGCCTCGGGATCTCCGTGGTTCCATCCGTGTGTGTCTCCGAGGAGCGGGACCGGCTGGCGATCATTCCGTTCGGAAAGTACGCGAAGCCCGGCAGCTATGGCGTCACCGTCCGGCGCGATGTCCCCCTGTCGCCTCCGGCCCGGCGATTCCTGGAGATGATGGACCCGGAGTGCCCTTGCCACCAGTGGTGACGGAGCGTGCTGGTAACGGAGCCCGTTCCAACGGAGCGCGTTCCGCCGGCGCGCGGGCGTGCGCGGCCGAACGTGGCGCAGTTGCGGAATCGCAGTTGAAGTCCGCCGCGGTCGAAGTCTTGCCGAATGCCCAAGGTGCGTGATGCAATCCGCCTCGTCGAACGGGAGGGCTGGTCGCTGTCTCGGGTCAGGGGCAGCCATCGCCAGTACCGGCATCCCGACAAGCCGGGGACCGTGACGATAGCCGGCAAGCTCGGCGACGATCTCCCGCCGGGCACCTGGGCCAGCATTCTGAAGCAGGCGGGATTGAAGAAGTGAGGATGGAGATGGAATACACGATCGTGATCGAGAAGGCGCCAGGGAACTACGCCGCCTACGTGCCCGACCTGCCCGGATGCGTGGCCACCGGGGCAACCCGCGACGAGGCGATCCGGGAGATCGGGACGGCCATCAGCCTGCACATCGAGAGCCTTCGCGAGCACGGCGAGCCGGTGCCGGCTCCGCAATGCACGGCGGCGGTGGTGGAGGTCGCCGCCTGACCCGACCGGTCGGCGGGCCGGAGGCCGGGAGGCCGGTCGCGCGCCTCCCCGAATCGGCCGCAGCCCTCATCCTCATGGCGCAGAAGTGCCCGGACACGTTCGAGTGCCCGGCCTCCCTGCAGCCCTCCCGTAGCCCGCCCGGACCAGGGCGACGCGCAGACCCGTCGCTGGACGTGTCCCGGTTTCAAACCGAACCAGTACCGGCGATCGACGACCTCATGCGATCGCCACCCAGCCGGCGCCGCGGAACCGCGACGCACGGCCCTCGCCCTTGCAGAACGCGGCGCAGCAGGGAGAATCCGCTCCGCAGCCGCCGCCCGCGCCTTCGCCCGCGCCTTCGCCCGCGAGCTCGTCAGCCGCAGGTGGGTGTAGGATCGGAAGCGGGAGCCGGAGCGGGATCGGAGACGGGAGGAGGAGGAGCAGGATGGCCGCATCCCCGAGCGAGGCGGGGCTCGTCCGAGGCAGGGCGACCTACCAGGACGTGCTCGACGCGCCCGCGCACCAGGTCGCCGAGATAGTCGATGGGACGCTCCACACCCATCCCCGGCCGGCGCCGGCGCACGCGATTGCGAGCTCCGTTCTGGGCGGGGAGCTCAACCCCCCGTTCCACCGTGGACGCGGGGGCCCCGGCGGATGGTGGATCCTTGATGAGCCCGAGCTGCATCTCGGCGAGGACATCCTCGTGCCGGACCTCGCGGGCTGGCGCCGGGAACGGATGCCGGAGCGGCCCGGCACGGCGTACTTCACGCTCGCCCCCGACTGGGCGTGCGAGGTGCTGTCGCCCTCGACGCGGCGGCTGGACCTCCAGGGCAAGCGCCCCATCTATGCGCGCGAAGGTGTCGCGCACCTCTGGCTCGTCGATCCGATGGACCGGACCCTGGAGGCGTTCGAGCTCCGCGACGGAGGATGGGTGCTCATCGCGTGCGCGAAGGACGACGAGCCGGTGAGCGTGCGGCCGTTCGACGCGATCACGTTCAGCCTGGGGGATCTCTGGACCTGAGAGCCGGCGGCTCCGCCTCGAATCAGGGCGTGACCGATGAGCAAGAAGAGCACGCCTCCCCCGCCTTGCGAAGCAGTGTCCAAGGGTGACGCTCGGGCTCGAATCGGCCACACCCTGATCAAAGATGGACTTCCGGCAATCTTGCAATTGTGCTTACGGAATGCTTTCGGCTTACAGCAGCAAGAGACCGATCCGGGTCCGGCCGTGGACGGCACCGAGGCGGGCGCCATGCCCGTGACCCGGGGGCTCCGGCTCTCCACGCGGACGGTGGGGCGGCCCTCCGTCGCGGAGCGGGAGGCGATCTTCTGGGACCGGGATCTCCCCGGCTTCGGGGTGCGGGTCTATCCCTCGGGCACCAAGACCTTCGTGGTGCAGAGCCGGGGCGAGGGCCGCTCCCGGCGCCTCGCCATCGGGCGCCACGGGGCGATCACGGCCGACGAGGCGAGGGAGCGGGCGGCCCGCGTCATCGCCCGCATCAAGTCCTGGGACGATCCCGCGCCCCCCGCCCGCACCGGGGTCACGGCGGCGGTTACGGTGGCGGAGCTCGCCGAACGCTATCTCGAGGAGCACGTCGCGATCCGCTGCAAGCCGGGGACCCAGGTGCTGTACCGGGCCGCGGTCCGCCAGTACATCGTGCCTGCGTTCGGCGATACCCCGGTCTCCGCCGTCCGCCGCGAGCAGGTCGCCGCCCTGCACCACTCGCTTCGCGAGACGCCCTACGCCGCGAACCGGGCCGTTCACCTCCTCGCCCGGATCCTCGATGTGGCCGAGGACGAGGGGCTTCGTCCGCGAGGCGCCGGGAACCCCTGCCGGTCCATCGAGAAGTTCCGGGAGCGCCCGCACGAGCGCTTCCTCTCCGAGGAGGAGCTGCGGCGCCTTGGCCGGGTGCTGGAGGCGGCGTCGGGAGGCGGGGGTGGGGCCTCGCCGGCCGCGGTCGCGGCGATCCGCCTCCTCGTCCTCACCGGCTGCCGGCGGAGCGAGATCCTCGGTCTTCGCTGGGAGCACGTGGACCTCGCGGCGGGCGAGCTGCGGCTTCCCGACAGCAAGACGGGGGCGAGGCTGGTGCCCCTCCCTGCCGCTGCGGTGTCCGTCCTCGCCGCCCTGCCCCGGGTCCCCGGGAACCCGTGGGTGATCCCGGGGGCGAAGCCGGGGGGGCACCTCTCCAACTTGAACGACCACTGGCTCCGGATCCGGGCGCGGGCGGGGCTCGAGGCCGTCCGCATCCACGATCTGCGCCACTCGTTCGCGTCGCGGGCGCTCGCCCTTGGGGAGAGCCTCCCCACCATCGGGCGGCTTCTCGGGCACGGCCAGGTGGCGACCACCGCCCGCTACGCCCATCTCGCCCGGGACGCGGTGAAGGCCTCCGCGTCGCGGGTCGCGGACAGCATCGCAGGCGACATCCGCACCCGTTCCTCCCGGCGGGAGGGCGGTAGCAGGTAACCTCCCGGGCCGACCCGGGGCGAGCGCGCCGGCCGAACCACCCTCCTTTCCCGGTTCTTCGCCCCGCGATTTTCGCCTCCCTTCGCTTGCGGAGCGCTTACCGCCGCCGCGGGCGGAGCGACCTGGTGCCGGGAGAGTCGAGATAAAACGATTTGTTTCAAAGTATTATCGATGCCAAAGGTTGAAGATTGACCGACCCATATCCTAAAAGGCACTTACAGTAGCGATCGCGGGCGCCCTCGCCGCCCCGCTCGCCGCGCAGGCCGTGGACTTCACCCTCTCCGGTCAGGTCAGCCGGACCCTCTTCATCAGCGACAGCGACAGCAGCACCAGCGCGGTGATTCGCGACAACAACGGCGCCACGCGGGTCCGGGCCAACGGAAGCAGCGACCTCGACGACGGCAGCACCGTCGGCATCCAGTTCGAGTACGCGGTGGACGCCGACGTCACGCTCCGTCATGCCAATGTCCAGTACACCAACCCCGTCGCGGGCCGCATCACGGTCGGGCAGGGCTCCGAGGCGGGCGACGGCTCGGCGGGCCTCGGGCCCGGCGTGACCGGAATCGGCGCCGGTCAGGACGGCACGAACATGAAGGCCTACTTCAGCTCTCTGGACGGTGGCGGGCGGACCAACATGGTGCGCTACGACACCCCGTCGATCGGCCCCATGCGAGCCGCCTTCTCCATCGGCAACAACGACAGCATTTCCGCGTTGCTCGCGGTGAGCAGCGAGTTTGCCGGCAATACCTTCGGGGCCCAGGTGGGCACCCACCAGAGGCCGCGACCCGGTACTGCGGCGATGCCGTCGATGCGGGATCCGTCGACCATCAGCGCGTCCGCCGGGCTGACCCTCGCGAGCGGGCTCTCCGTCGGCGGTGCGTGGGGCAGGGGCGACGATCTTGTGGGCATGGCGGCCATGCCGGCGGTGACGATGTCGGTAAACGGGAGCGACTGGAACGCTTTCTGGGATAGGGCGGACACAAACGGCGATGGCACGCACTCCGACGACGAGCTAGAAGCGGCTCTCGAGCCGTATGGTGGGACCCTGAAGGGGCTTCTCACGGGAGCCGGCAGGGATATGAACATCCGCCACTGCGGCGAACGTAGTACTGGTTCATGCAGGGAAGTCGCAATCACGCGAAGTAAGGAGGAGACGTCGGTCGATCCGAGCTACTTCCGGGTGGGCATCGGCTACACCTTCGGCGACACCACGGTGGCCGCGAGCTGGTACAACTCCGAGGACTTCGTGGTGACCGGTTCGGAGGGTACCGCGTACGGTATTGGGGCGAATCACACTCTCCCCAAGGTGGGAGCCACGTTCCACGCGTCCGTGCAGAACTACGAGGTGGCACGGCCGGGGATGCCGGACATGGACGAGACGGTGATCCAGATCGGGACCCTCGTCACGTTCTAGTCCTCCGCGACATCTGCCTCTTCAAGGGTCCCTCTTCCGCCCGGAAGAGGGACCCCGCCTCCGGGCGGGGCTGGCAGGAGCCGGAACGGTTGTCGCGGCAGGTACCGCACCGAACACGAGAGGATGTAGCCAGATGAAGAAGCGAAGCATGGTCCTCGCTGCCAGCGCCGGTCGGAACGTGCAGGATTTCGGCCGTTCCGAAAATGTCCTCTTCTTCTGTTCGTCTTCTTCGGAAACTCATTGAAAACTCGTCTTCTTCACGGCTTGTTGGCCCCCGGACCAGCCCTAATCGCCCCTGC
>JAJECB010000433.1 GCA_022822245.1 Gammaproteobacteria bacterium | reverse complement strand
TTCTTCGCGGTCGGGGCCTACACCTCGGTGGTGCTCTACAACCTCATGCAGGCGCCCCTCCTGCTGATGATCCCGGTCGCGGGCGTGGTGTGCGGCCTCCTCGGGCTCGGCATGGGGTACCTCACCCTGAGGCTCCGCGGGGTCTTCTTCGCCATCGCGACCCTCGCCATGGCCATCGTCCTCGAAACCCTGGTCGTCAACTGGGACTACGTCGGCGGGGCGACCGGGGCGTATATCCTGCGCGCCCGCGAGATCGCGCCCTTCGGCGACTACGTCGAGTTCCTGTTCTTCGTGATGCTGCTCCTCGCGATCTTCGCGGTGACGGTCGCCCGCTGGATCGGGCGGTCGAAGACGGGGCGCGGCTTCGCGGCCATCCGCGACGACGAGGTGGCCGCGGAGTGCGCGGGGGTGCCGACCCTTCGCCTCAAGCTCATCGCCACCACCGTCTCCGGGTTCCTCATGGGGGTGGCCGGCGCCCCGTTCGTGCTCTACGTGGGCTTCGTGGAGCCCTCGTCCGCGTTCAACCTCGTCTACGCGGTCAACTCCATCGCGATGCCGATGATCGGCGGCGCGACCACCTGGGTCGGCCCCCTCATCGGCGCCCTCCTCCTCGGCTCCGTGCAGCAGATCGCGACGGTGACCATCTCGTCGGAGCTCAACCTCCTCATCGTCGGCGTGCTCCTCGTGTTCTTCGTGATCGCGGCCCCCGAGGGCATCGTCGGGCTGGTCCGCAAGTGGCGGGGGGGCGGACGATGACGGGCGATCGGCTGCTCGAGGTGCGCTCGGTCACCAAGCGCTTCGGCGGATTCGTCGCCCTCGACGAGGTGAGCCTCGACGTCGCGGCCGGCGAACGCTTCGGGCTGATCGGCCCGAACGGCTCCGGCAAGACGACCCTCATCAACTGCATCTCGGGGACGCTCGCGAACGACGGGGGCGAGATCGTCTTCAAGGGCACGGTGCTCGACGGCCGCAAACCGCACGATCGGACGCGCCTCGGAATCTCGCGCTCGTTCCAGATCCCGAAGCCGTTCCGGTCGATGACGGTGCTCGAGAACCTCGGCATCGCGCTCGAGTACGCGAGCGGCGCCGGCCCCCGGGAAGTCGAGGACCGCGGCATGACGATCCTCGAGACGATCGGCCTCGCGGACCGGGCCACCGAGAACTCGGGGAAGCTGACGCAGATCGACATGCGAAAGCTCGAGCTCGCCCGGGCGATGGCGACCGAGCCCGAGCTCCTCATCTCGGACGAGGCGATGGCGGGGCTCTCCTCGACGGAGGTGGACGACATCCTCGAGATCCTGTTCCGGATGAACGAGCGAGGCATCACGATCATCATGATCGAGCACATCATGCGGGCGGTGATGCGCTTCTCGGAGCGGATCGTGGTGCTCGACGCGGGCCGCCGGATCGCGGAGGGCAAGCCCGACGAGATCGTTCACGACCCCGAGGTCGAGAGGGCGTATCTCGGTGAGTAGGCCGCGTTGAGCAGAATCGTCGTCGAGAACATCGAGGCGGGCTACGGCTCGGTGCGGGTCCTGCACGGGGTCTCGGTGCACGTCGATTCCGGCGAGACGGTCGCCCTCCTCGGGACCAACGGCAACGGCAAGTCGACCCTCATCAACTGCATCATGGGAATCGTCGAGCCGACGGCGGGCACGATCACGCTCGAGACCCACGACGGCCAGGCGGTCGACCTCGTCGGCCGGAGCCCCCAGGAAATCGTCGAGCTCGGGATCTCGCTCGTGCCGGAGGGTCGGCGCCTCTTCCCGCTCCTCACCGTGGAAGAGAACCTCATGCTCGGGGCATTCCGGAGCTCCGCGCGCCGGCGGATCGCGGCCAACCTCGAGTTCTCGTTCGAGGCGTTCCCGGTCCTCGCCGAACGCCGCCGCCAGCTCGCGGGCTCGATGTCCGGGGGCGAGCAGCAGATGCTCGCGATCGCGCGTGCCCTCATGTCCGAGCCCCGGGTGCTGCTCGTCGACGAGCCCTCCGTCGGGCTCGCACCGATCCTCGTCAGCCGCGTGATCGCGAAGATCCGGGAGCTCAAGACCGAGCGCAGCCTCACCGTGCTGATGGCCGAACAGAACTTCAACCAGGCGATCAAGATCGCGGACCGCGGCTACATCATCGTGCACGGCGACATCGCGTTCGCGGCCTCCTCCGCCGCGGAGCTCGCCGAGAACGAGATGGTCAAGCAGTACTATCTCGGGGTCTGACCCGACCCCCGCCTCCACCGCGGTCGCGGAAGGCGCAGCGGCCGGCGGCGGCGGCACCCGGCAGGACGGACAGGCCCTTGATCGTCATTTCCGCACGCAGGATTGGCGGGGGCTCGAGTTGACCGCGGCCGTCGTCCCGGATAGCGTTCACCGTCATGGCCCCGGACCGCTCCGACGTGCTCCTGGACGTGCGGAATCTGCGCAAGCACTTCCCGGTCACCCGAGGGCTCATCTTCCAGCGCACCGTCGGCCACGTGAAGGCCGTCGACGAGGTGAGCTTCACCATTCGCCGCGGGGAGGCGCTCGGCCTCGTTGGGGAGTCCGGATGCGGAAAGACGACCGTCGCCCGGTGCATCCTCAAGCTGCTGGAGCCCACCGAGGGGACGATCTTCTTCGACGGGCAGGACCTTTCGGCCCTCGATGCCGGCGCGACCAAGCGTTACCGCCGACAGGTCCGGGCGATCTTCCAGGATCCCTACTCGTCGCTGAACCCCCGCATGACCGTCGGCCAGACCGTACGCGAGCCGATCCAGCTCCACTCGCAGGACATCGAGAAGCGGGATCTGGATCGCCAGGTCCTCGAGCTTCTCGACATCTGCGGCCTGCCCCGCGGCATCGCCGAGCGCTATCCGCACGAGATGAGCGGCGGTCAGCGCCAGCGGGTGGGAATTGCGCGGGCCATCGCCCTCAACCCGCAGTTCATCGTGTGCGACGAAGCGGTCTCGGCGCTGGACGTCTCGATTCAGGCCCAGATCATCAACCTGCTCGAGGACCTCCAGACCGAGTTCGGACTCACCTATCTGTTCATCGGCCACGATCTCAGCGTGATTCGGCACCTGTGCCAGCGGGTGGCGGTGATGTACCTCGGGAAGCTCGTCGAACTGGCCGATTGCGACGCCCTCTTCGAGACTCCGATGCACCCGTACGCGAGGGCCCTGCTCGACGCCGTTCCGATCCCCGACCCGGCGCTCGAAGAAGGGCGCGAGCACCGGGTCCTCCCCGGCGAGGTGCCAAGTCCCCTCGATCCGCCTTCGGGGTGCGTGTTCCACCCCCGCTGCGACCTCGCCGTCCAGGCTTGCCGCCGCGCCATGCCCGCGCCCGCTCTGGCGAAGGCAAATCACTGGGTCGCCTGTCCCGAAGTGCTGGCCGGTCGCGCCTGAGGCGTGACCCGATCGTGCCGGCCCGAGCGCTGGCCGACGATGACACGAGAAGTCATACTCCGGAGCAGAGGTCGAACGGAGCGAGGCACACTCGAAACATCCCTCAGGAAACAACGAAGGAGGAGTCACGATCATGTCGAAGGTATTCGTCAAGAAGACCGACATTCCGAAGCGCGTCAAGGACGAGTGGCAAGATGCGCATGACTTCGATCCCCGGGACCCGCTCTTCGGTCTGAGCAAGGAGGCGTTGAGCGGCCCCGGCATGAGCCGCCGCAGCGCCCTGCGACTGATGGCGGCGGCCGGCACCCTGTCCCTGTGGCACCTTCTGCCGGGGGCCGGCGCGCGCCGGGCGCACGCCGCGAGCGGCGGCACGCTGCGCTGCGGCTGGTCCGGGGTGCCGGAGATCCAGACCATCGATCCGGCGAAGATCAACCAGGCCCTGCAATTCCAGATCTCCTCGAACGTCATCAGCGGACTGATGCACATCGACAGCCAGCTCGTGCCCCAGGGCGACCTGGCGGAGAGCTGGACGGTCTCGGACACCGGGACGGAGTGGACCTTCAAGCTGCGCGAGGGGGTCACCTTCCACAACGGGGACCGCTTCACCGCGGAAGACGTGGTCTTCACCTATCAGCGGTCCCGGGATCCGGAGAACTCCCTGCACTCGCGCGTCGTCGCCAACGTCAAGGACGTGGTCGCGGTCGACGACCATACGGTCAAGTTCATGCTCGGCGAGCCGCAGGCGTCCTTCCTCGGCAAGACCCTGGAGCGAAGCGCGGGGCGGGCGATGGCGATCGTGAGCCGCGGGGCGCTCGCGGCGATGGGCGAGGCGGAGTACGGCCTCAAGGCGGTGGGCACGGGACCCTTCCGGGTGACCGCCCACACCCTGGGACAGGACATGGTGCTCGAGCGCTTCGACGACTACTACGACCCCGAGCGGCCGAAGCTCGACAAGGTGACCATCACCCCCATCAACGAGGCCGAGCCGCTGGCCGCGGCCATGGAGGCGGGCGACATCCAGTTCATCGGCGGCAACGAGGTGCCGCCGGAGCTGATCGACCGCTTCAATGACAATCCCGACATCGTCGTCGAAAGCGTTCCCGCCCCCGGATTCGAGGCGGTGTGGATCAACCCGTGGCGCGAACCGTTCGTGGTCCCCGACTTCGACAAACCGTTGGACGAGCTGATGCAGGAGAAGGGCTTCATGGTCCGACTCGCACTCGCCAAGGCCCTGGATCGGGACTGGTTCATCGAGCGCGCCCAGTTCGGCCGCGCGTATCCCGCCTACGGGACGATCAACCCGGCCATGGGCTACTTCTTCGACGAGAACCTCGGCGAATCGAGCAACCAGCGATATGACCCGGAAGAGGCGAAGCGGCTCCTCGCGGAGGCCGGGTATCCGAACGGAGAAGGGGTCCGCCCGCTCAAGGGCCTGGTTCGCACGGACCGGAAGCGCGAGATGGAGGTCATCCGCCACATCTACAAGCGGAACCTGAACATCGAGATCGAGGTGGACCCCAAGGACTTCCCGGTGCTCATCGACGAGTTCTGGGCAATGGACTGGGACCTCCTGCGCATCGGAAGCGCGGCCGACTTCGATCCCGACGACGGACTGGTGGACTGGATGCAGACCGCGTCGAAGTTCAACGGCCCGAAACGCGACCGGGAGAAGATGCCCTTCGGCTTCTTCTCGGAGAAGCGGGCCGACGAGCTCATCGACCGGCAGAACAAGCAGACCGACCCGCAAGTCCGCAAGCAGATGGTGCAGGAGGCCAACAAGATCACCTCCGACAAGGTGGCGGCCGCCTTCCTTTACCACCCCACCTGGTTC
>JAJECB010000292.1 GCA_022822245.1 Gammaproteobacteria bacterium | reverse complement strand
CACCGCGCCGCCCGGGCGGCCCGGACGGCCGACCCGCGCGTTGAATCCTGCGCGTTGGACATGACCGGGAGTGGCTCTTGCCCGGACTCGGACGAATCCATGCGAACAGCTTCGGCAGAAGACTCGACCTCTCCGGCGGTGGCCGCGCAGGCGAGGCTCCACCACCAGTATCTCCTCGGCCTCGAGCTCATGATCGCGACCCGCGAAGGGCCGGAGGTCGTCGGTGACTGGATGTTCCGGCTCTTCCGCCGCCAGCATGAGGAGAAGTTCCTTTCGAGCTTCCGGAAGCTGGGGCTCGACGGGGAGCCGCACGCGGTGGCGTGCGCGAAGTACCACGTCCTCTCGAACCGCATGGGCGGGGTCGAAGTCGAGTACATGGAAGAGTCCGCCGCCAAGGCCTGGGTCCGGTTCCGGTATCCGCGGTGGATGTACGACGGGCCGGCCATCTGCGGCGTCCCGATCGAGGCGAGCCGCGGGTTTCTCCGGGGCTGGTACGCGCAAAACGGCGTGTCGCTCGACAATCCGCGGCTCGGATTCGTGTGCGTGTCCGAGGACATGAGCGGCGAGTTCGGCCTCTGCGGATACTTCCGGGAGCATGACCGCGACCTCGGCGAGGACGAGCGCCTGGTCTTCGCGCCCCACGAACGCCCGCCCGCCTTCGACCCGGAGCGTCAGCCCGTCCCGCCCCCGGACGAATGGAGCGAAGCGCGCGTCGCGAGAGCGAACCGGAACTACGCCGTCGAGTTCATCCGGAATGGGATTCGCGAGCTGGTTCCGGTGATCGGAGAGGTGAAGACGCTGGAGCACGGAAAGCTCGCCGCACGGTTGACGGGTCTTCAGAACCGGCGCCACCTGGCGGGCGCGGTGGGCGGGGTGGATGGCGGGCCGAAGGAAGCGGCCGCGTTCCTGCGAGCCATGTTCCACGGCATGGGCGATGCGGCCGAGGTGGAAGACGCCGGGCCGGGCGGCGGCGTTGCCCTCCGCCACACCGGCCTCCGGATCGCGCGGGGTCTCGCCGGCCCCGAGCGCGACCAACTGCTTGCCTGCTGGATCGAGCTCTGGCGAGGAGCGGTCCATTCACACCGCGAGTTCATGGCGGTTGACGCCGACGTCGACGGGGACGCTCTCGTCTGGAGGATCCGCCCGGCCCGAGGGCCGTGATTGCGTACCCCCCCCGAACCAACGTTTCCGGAGAAGCTGAAGTGTCCGAATCGATCGTCATCTACCACAACCCACGGTGCAGCAAGTCGCGCCAGACGCTCGCGCTCATCCGTGACCGGGGCGTCGAGCCGGAGGTGGTCGAGTACCTGAAGACGCCGCTCGACGGGGAGGCGCTCCGGGACCTTCTCCGCGCGCTCGGCATGACCGCCCGCGACCTCGTCCGGAGCGGCGAGGTTCCGTACCGCGAGCTCGGTCTCGGCGATCCGGACACGCCGGAAGAAGACCTCGTCGCTGCCATCGCCGCGCACCCGATCCTCATGCAACGCCCGATCGTGCGAAGGGGGGGCCGGGCGGTGGTAGGACGCCCGCCCGAGCGGGTCGCCGACCTCCTCGACGACTGAGCACGCCGGCGCCGAAGGCGCGCGCCGCACCGGCTTGACCCGGCCCCGGGGAGCCCCGATAGTGCGCCGCTTCCCCAACGCCGCCGGACGAGACCGACGATGTTCTTCGACGACCGACGCAAGCACGGACTCCGTCACAACCCCTTCAAGGCCCTCGTCGCCCCCCGCCCCATCGCGTGGGTGAGCAGCGTGGACCCGGACGGGGTTCCGAACCTCGCCCCGTTCAGCTACTTCAACGCGTGCGCGGACCGCCCGCCCACCATCGTCTTCGCGCCCAACAACCCCCGGCCGAACGGCGAGGGCAAGGACACCCTCCGCAACATCGAGCAGACCAACGAGTTCGTCGTCAACCTCGCCGGCTACGACCTCCGGCAAGCGATGAACGAGACCTCCGCCCACGTCGACCCGTCGGTCGACGAGTTCGCGCTCGCGGGCCTCACCCCGGTTCCCTCGGTGCACGTCAAGGTGCCGCGCATCAAGGAGGCGCCGGCGAGTCTCGAGTGCCGCTTCCTCACCCGCCTCCGGCTTCCGAGCGACCATCCCCGGGTCGAGAACAACCTCGTCATCGGCCAGGTCGTCGGCACCCACATCGACGATCGGATCATCCGCGACGGCATGGTGGACATGGCCGCGTACCGGCCGGTCGCCCGCCTCGGCTACATGGACTACACCTCGGTCGAGACCGTCTTCGAGATGCTCCGGCCCGACTGACGGCGCGCCCCGACCGATGACCTGACCGCTTGCGCCTTGCGCCTTGCGCTGCGCTACCCGTTTGCGAGCCGGGCGCTCGCCCGTTCGACAGCCGATTCACGCTCGCCCTGGCGAGCCGCGGCGGCTTCGCGAAGGGCCGCGACGACCGATGCGTCCGCTCGTTCGGGGGTGCCGGAATCGAAGGGCGGGTGCGGCGCGTACTCGATCCCGAGCTGGATCTTCCGGGCCGTCTCGGCTCCGAACCATTCCGATGCCACGGTGAGGGCGAAGTCGATCCCGGCGGTGACTCCGCCGCCCGTGATCACGTTGCCGTCGACGACCACGCGTTCGGCGATGGGCTCGCACCCGAAGGCGGCGAGCATCGGAAGCGACATCCAGTGGGTGGTGGCCCGCTTTCCGCGCAGCAGCCCTGCCGCCCCGAGTACCAACGCACCCGTGCAGACCGACGTGACGTAGCGGGCGCCGGACGCCTGCCGTTGGAGAAAGTCCAGGGTGTCCCGATCATTCAGCAGTGGGTTCATCCCGGCTCCCCCCGGAACGCACACGAGGTCGAGCTTCGGGCATTCCGCGAACGTGGTGGACGGCACGAGCCGCATCCCGCCGTCGGCAACGACGGGATCCGGGGACTTCGAGACGAGGTGCACGTCGGTGTCCGGAAATCGGATGAAGACCTCGTACGGACCCGTCAGGTCGAGCTGGGTGAGCCTCGGAAAAAGAAGAAGGCCGATCTGGAATCGCACGGTGGTTCGCTCCTGTCGCCTTGCGCGCATGATTCACCGCTCTTCGTCGCGTACCCGTACCCGAAGAACGCTGCGAACTCTTCGGGCCCGGCCGTCGAAACGCCGCAGTGAAACATGCGCGCCCGCCCGCGACTCTACCAGCGTGGCGCCCTTCGATGCGCTCCGGCCTCTCCCCGATGTGGCGCTTGCGGGGTCCATGTCCGAACATCTCGCGTACCGCACCCGCGGCGGAGAGGTCCCGAAGCCCGAAGCCCGAGGCCCGGCGATTCGTCGACCCGGACGAGGCCGCTCAGATGGTCTCCGCAATCCACCGGCTCGGGGTCGTGATCGTCCCTCTCCGGAACGTCTCGCGCGAGGCCGGATGTAGGGAGGTTCCCGCGATGCCGGGTTTCCCGGCGGGGCGGGAAACGGCTATACGCCGGACGGGGGTTGCCGAGGTGCCTCGCCTCCAGCGCTCTCGGAGGGGGTCGCCCCGCCCCCGGCATTCTCGACCGGGGGCGCCCCGCCCCCTTCCAGCCCCGCGAGAAGAGCCTCCGCGCGCCCGATCCACTCCGCGGTGCTCTCCTCCAGCCGGGCGATCGTCGCGCGGGTGGACTCGTCCGCAGTCACCGCGTCGCCCGCGTAGCCTGCACGAAGGGCGGAGAGTCCCCGTCCCTTGCGCAGGATCGCCCGGGCCGCGTTTCCCGCTTCCTCCGCGTGCGCGGGCCAGCGCTCGACCATTTCCTGAAGCCACAGGATCTGGGCGTGCTGGGCCTGCCCGGTGCGCTCGACGCTCCGCTCCAGCGGCTCCGCCGGGGGCACGACGAAGCGCCGGTAGTCCGCATCGTGCAGCCGGAGCGTGCGCGTGGTGCCGTCCATGGCCCGGATCCGCTCCGCCCACGCCGCCTTCCGCGGATCGCTGCGTCCCCGGTAGGCGTTCGCGAGCTGCTCCGCCAGGGCGTCCAGGAAGTGAACCTCGCGTGGGCTCAGCCCGTATCCGGTCAGGACCGCCTCCGCCACGTGCCCGGCCGCGTCGACCGAGCCGGTGGTGAGCAGCGTCCAGTCCCCGCGCTCCCATTCCATCGCATACAGGTGCTCGATTCCCGCCCTGACCGCCTTGTCCATCTGGTCCGTGGCATTCGCGAGATGTGCCCGTATCCGCACGACCTCCATGCTCAACGCCTCCTTCCGGCACGCGGGCCGCCGCCAGGCTCCGGCCAGGGTGATCCCCTGACGCGCCAAGGCCGCCTCCAGCGCACCCGCGGTGTCCTTGTGACGCTCGATCTCGCCGGTCCGAAACCCGAGCAATCGGACCCCCGGCAACTCGCCGAAGAGCCGGTACGCCGCCTCCGGGGTCTCCCCGCTCTTCCCGATGAGTGCGACATCCCAGTCGCTTCCGGAGCCCGCGGTTCCCCGTGCACGCGAGCCGAACAGCACCACCGCCTCGACCGCCGGCGCTCGTCGCATCACCTCTTCGGCACGCTCGCGAAGGCGTTCGAGGGTCGTCTCCATTGGCGTCGCTCCGATTCGGCGCGGGCAAGCCGGGATGTCCGCGCGGGGTCGGGACGGTGAAACTGCGAAGTGCAGGATGTACCGCCGCCGCCGACATTACAAGCGGAGCGATCCAACCGACACCGCCCGATTAGGCTAGACTGACCCATCGTCAGACTTGGGCTGCCTTCATGGCATCCGTCCAGCACCCGACACCGAATCGCTGGGTCGTCCACCTTGCGTCACGCTCCGCTCCCGACAGTGAGGTGACGGTCGAGCTGCGCATGAGCAAGGCGACCGCCGACAACCTGGCGCACGTGGAGGCGGCGCGGATAGCGGCGCTCAACCCCGGTACTGACTGTCCGGCCTCGGACGACGTCGGGTCCGCGATCCTCACGATTCTGACTTCAACCGCCGCCATCGCCCGCGTCAAGGAACGTGCAAGCGCGTCGGATCAACAGGAACTCATGGACCTTGTCGAGGCCGAGGTAGACGCCGCGCGTGCGGATCGTCCTTGATACCAACATCTTCGTCAGCGCGCTCATCCTCCGCGGCCATCCCGTTCGGCAACGCGTCGACCGGATACTCGGTGCATGTCTACGGGATGAACGACCGCCTCGGCGTCATGACGATCTGACCTCCTCGAACCTCGGCAGATGCTCGGGAAGATGGCCGAATGTCGACGGTGGCTACAAGCCCAGGTGCTTGTCCAGGCGCGTCGCCGCCACCGCCCGGACGTTGGCGCCGAGCGGGCCGGAGTCGCGGCCCGCGTGGACGACGATGACCTCCGCGAGACCGAGATCGCTCAACGCGTTACGGATCGACGGCGTGACCCGAGGCGCCGTGGTCCGCTTGATTTCGACACCGATTCGCTTCGTCCCGCGCGTGATCATCAGGTCGAGCTCCGCGCCCGTGTGCGTCGCCCAGAAGTGGACGTGCTCGTCTTCGAGGCGAAGGCGATCGATGACCGCATCGAGGAGGAATCCCTCCCATGACGCTCCGGACTTGGGATGGGAGTTCAGGGCCTGCATGCTGTCGATGCCCAGCAGGGCATGCAGCACCCCGGCATCGCGCAGATAGACCTTGGGTGCCTTGACCTGCCGCTTGGCGATGTTCTCGTGCCAGGGCTGCAACTGGCGAATCACGAGGGCGCTCGTCAGGATGTCGAGATAGCGGCGCACGGTCGTGTCCGCCACCCCGAACGAGCGCGCGAATTCGGAGGAATTCCAGACTTGGCCGTGCCAATGGGCCAGCATTGTCCAGAAGCGTCGCAGGGCGGGTCCCGGCACTCGAATGCCAAGCTCCGGAAGGTCGCGCTCCAGGAACGTGCGCACAAAGCTCTCGAGCCAGAGAAAGGCGCCCGGATTCGAGCGGGCGAGCCATGCTTCGGGAAACCCGCCACGCAGCCAGCGGCGATTCAGGCGGTCATGACCGACCTCGTCGAGGCCGAGACCGCCCAGCCGGTAGTAGTTGATCCGGCCCGCGAGGGATTCCGACGACTGCCTGAGCAGGTCCGGCGACGCACTGCCCAGCACCAGGAACCGCGCTCGCCTCGGGCGGCGATCCGCCAGCAAGCGAAGAATCGGAAACAACTCGGGACGGCGTTGCACCTCGTCGATGACGACCAGACCGCGGAGCCCGTCCAGAACGAGCTCCGGATCGTCCATCAGGCGGTTGAGATCGGAGGGACGCTCGAGATCCAGCCTGTGCGTCGGACCCGGATATGCCCGGCCCACCTGGTACGCCAGCGTCGTCTTGCC
>JAJECB010000201.1 GCA_022822245.1 Gammaproteobacteria bacterium | reverse complement strand
GCGCGACATCTTCTGCGTGCCCTCCTGGGCCTGGCATGAGCATGCGAACGGCTCGGAGCGCGACGACGCGTGCCTGTTCTGCCTTTCCGATCTGCCGGTCATCCGCGCCCTCGGCCTCTATCGCGAACAGGTCTTCGGCGAGAACGCCGGCCGGCAGCCCCCGAACTGAGGACGGCTTCCCGGGAGCGGTGGCGAGTCGGGGCAGCCGGTGGGAGCGGCGGCTGGCAGGGTTGCACGCCTACCATCGAAGGACGGACCGGCGCGGAGCCGGGCCGGAATGGGAAGGATTGTGGAAAAGAGGCCAGAGCGGGGTTTCGCAGGTGAACCGGGGAATCGAGGAACCGGTGAATCGGAGCCGGAACGCACGATGCGAGAATCCGCTCCGGCCCCTTTTTCGGGTTTCGCGCCTTTTCGAGGAGGATTGAGATGGCGGTGACAGGACTCGAGATCGTGCGGCGCGAGCCGTTCGCAGGCGGGCGGAGGTTCGGAGAAGGGGGAGCCTACGAGCGGATCGACGCCGTCGCGCGCTACGCGGTGGATCCCGGCCACCCCGCGAATGCAGGTGTCGTCGACCTCGACCGAGCCGAACGGGACGGGAACGGCCGCGTCCGCTTCAGCGGCGACGCCACCTTCCTCGTTCCGGCGGACCCGGGGCGGGCCAACCGCGCCCTCCTCTTCGAGGTGCCGAACCGGGGCAACCGGCTCGCGATGCGGTCGTTCAACATGGCGCCGTTCGACCTCATGCCGACCGACGAGATCCCGGTCGGCGACGGTTTCCTGTTCGAACGCGGGTGGTGCGTCGCGTGGTGCGGGTGGCAATGGGACGTCCCCCACCCCTCGGTGCGCCTCGGGCTCCGCGCCCCCGGCGTGCCGCTTGCAGCGCGCGTTCCGGACGGGCGGATGCAGCTTCGCATCCAGCCCGATTGCGCGGCCCGCGCCTTCTCCCTCACCGATCACCACGTCGGCTCGGTCGGCAACCATGCGCCGATCCCGCCCCTCGATCCGGACGAGCCGGAGGCCGCGCTCTTCGTGCGCGAGCACCTGTTCGACACGCCGGTACGCATCGCGCGCGAGCGGTGGACGTTCGAGCGCGGGAACGAGAGCGGGGCGCCCTCCCGCCCGGACCGGGTCGCCCTTGCCGACGGCTTCGAGGCCGGGCGCATCTACGACCTCGTCTACACCCCGGCCGAGTGCCCGGTGGTCGGGGCGGGGCTCCTCGCGGTGCGCGACCTCGCGGCGTGGACGCGCAGGAGCGCCGACTCGCCGGCGGGCGGCCGCGTCGACCACGTGATCGCGAAGGGGGTCTCGCAGTGCGGGAGGTTCCTCCGGACCTTCCTTCATGCCGGGCTCAACCGGGACGAGGCGGGAGATCGGGTGTTCGACGGGGTGCACGTCCACGTCGCGGGGGGGCGGCGCGGGGAGTTCAACCACCGCTACGGACAGCCCTCGGTGCAGCCGACCCCGAGCCTCGGGCACCGCTTCCCGTTCGCCGACGAACCCCAGACGGACCCGCGGTCGGGACGGCGCGAGGGCCTCCTCGACCGGCTGCGCGCCGGGGAGTGCCTGCCGAAGATCGTCTACACCGACACGTCGGCGGAATACTGGCGCGGGGACGCGGGGCTCGCCCACCACGACCTCGAAGCCGGAGCGGCGGAAGGGGCGGACGTCGAGCCGCCCGCCGAGGTCCGGCGCTATCTCTTCGCCGGCACCCAGCACGCCCCCGGGGTCCTGCCGTTCACGGACCGGAGCATGTTCGGGAGCCGGGGGGCGAACCGCTTCAACGCTGTCGACTACCGGCCCCTCCTTCGCGCCGCCCTCGAGAACCTGCGCGCCTGGATCGCGGAGGGCGTCGAGCCTCCGGCGAGCGTGTTCCCGCGAACGGGCGACGGAACGGCGGCGCGGCGCGGGGAGGTGCTGGACACCCTCGCGGGCGTCCCCGGGTTCGCGCTGCCGCGCACGGACCGGCTCCCGTCGCTCGCGCCCATGGACCTCGGGGAGCATGCCGAGCGGGGGGTTCCCGCCCTCCCCGCCCGGTTCGTCGGGGACCCGTACCCGTCGCCGGTTTCCGCCGTCGACACGGACGGCAACGAGACGGGCGGGGTGCGGATGCCGGACGTGAGCGTCCCGGTCGCGACCCATGCGGGCTTCAATCCGCGTCATCGCGAAGGGGGCGGGGACGGCCAGATCCTCGAGTACCTCGGCTCGACGGCCCCGCTTGCCCGCACCGCGGAAGAGCGTGCGGCCGCCCGCGACCCGCGCCCGTCCGTCGCCGAGCGTTACGCGAGCCGCGACGCCTACCTCGCCGAAGTGCGGAAGGCGGCGGAGCGGCTCGTCGAGAGCCGGTACCTCCTCGCCGGCGACGTCGAGCTCTGCCTCGCCATCGCCGGCGAGCGCTACGACGCGGTGGCCGGCCTCGAACCCTGAGCCCTCCGCGAACGCGGGGTGGTGGAGAGCGCGAGGTTCCGGCGCGCCTACGTGGTTGCGCCGCGGACCGCCCCCGGGGCATCCACCCGGACGGTCACGATGTCGGTGTCGTGATACTGCTGGTGGTGGACCGAGGACGCGACGTGCCGAAGGAGGCGAAGCGAGACCTCGCGTTCCACCGGCGCCCCGGCGGACCGCTCGCCGAGGAGGGCGATCCGGTCCTGGAGGTTCTCGTTGCCGGCGGCGGCGACGAACTCGAGGACCGCGCCGTCCCCTTCCTTGTGGGCGACGAGCAGCAGGCGCCGGCCCGCCGGCTCCTTCCCCGCGCCGCCCCCGGGGGCCGCGCCGCCGGCCCCGGACGCCGCGTCACCACCCTCCTCCGCCGCGAGCAGGGTCAGCAGGGTCTCCTCACCCGCCGCATCGAGCCGGCCCGCCATCTCCTCGTCCCAGCCGCTCCGGACCGCGAACGCACCGAGGAACTCCCGCATCCGCGGCAGGACGGAGACGTCGAGATCCGCCTCGAAGCGCCGCCGGCGCGGGGCGGTGAGCTCGAGAAACAGCGTCATCGCAATGGCCGCGAGGCCGCCCGCGGTCATTCCGTTCTGGAAGAGGCCCCCGGCGATGCCCGCGACGAGATCGGGGAAGATGAGCCCGTGCTGGAAGCCGACCCCGATCCAGAACGAGACCCCCGCCACCAGGCCCTTGCGGTAGTCGAGGCCGTCCTGCACCACCACCCTCATGCCGAGCACGAAGAGCATCGCGAGGAGCACGGTGACGTATGCGGCGGCGACCGGCCCCGGAATCGCGAGGATCGCGGCGAGCACCTTGGGCAGGAACGCCGCCGCGAGGAAGACGGCCCCGACCGCGACCCCGACGCTCCGCGCCGCAACCCCGGTGAGCTCGGTGACCGAGACGCTGGTCGAGTAGGTGGTGTTGGGGACGGTCCCCACGAGGCCCGAAAGCAGGTTCCCCACCCCATCCGCCGCCACCGCCCCCTGCACGGCGCGGAAGTCCACCGCGCGCGGCCGGCGCCAGGAAACGCGCTGGATCGCCACCGAGTCGCCAAGGGTCTCGATGGCGCCGACCAGGGTCACGAACACGAAGGCGGGAAGGAGCCCCCAGAAGACCGGCCCGAAGCCGAGGTCGAAGCCCGGCCACCCGATCTCGGGGAGGCCGATCCACGCCGCTTCGGCGATGCGGGCCACGTCGTAGATGCCGTAGTACCCGGCGACCACCGAGCCGGTGACGACCCCGATGACCGGCGCCCAGAGGCGGAACGCCCCGCTCGCCTTGAGCGCGATGCAGATGATGACGAGGGCCGTCGCAAGGGCGCAGACGGGGGCGGCGGAGGCGGGAGCTCCGGCCGGCACCTGGGTCAGCATGTCGAAGACGATCGGCATCACCGTGACCGCGATCAGCATGATGACGGTCCCCGCGACGGTCGGGGTGAGGATCCGGCGAAGTAGGGAAAGGCGCGCGGAGAGCGCGAACTGGAAGAGCGAGGAGACGACCACGAGGGTCGCGAGCATGGCGGGGCCGCCCTGGGCGATCGCTGTCACGCACACCGCGATGAACGCCCCCGAAGTCCCCATCATGAGCACGTAGCCGGCGCCGAACCGGCCCACCCGGACCGCCTGGAGAACAGTCGTGACCCCGCTCACCGCGACCGCCGCGAACACCGCCCAGGAGAGGAACACCTCGTCCCCGCCGGCGGCCCGGATGACGATCACCGGGGTGAGCACGACGCCCGCGATGGTGAGGACCGCGAGCTGAAGCCCGAGCCCGAAGGCGAGCGTCTTCGGGGGGCTCTCGTCCGCCTGGTAGCGGACCCCGGCGCGCAGGCGCGAATCCTCGCCGTTCATGCTACCGGGCTGCTCCTCGCGGCATTGCCGACTCCACCGATTGTCATCATCTGCGATATTTCACCGGTTTTCGGCCACGGACGCCAATCGAGCGGGCCGGGCTCCCGCACCCCGTCGCGGCGGCTCCCACAAGTCGTTGCGACGGCACGAACGCGCTGCGGCCGACGTCGGACGATGCCGCGAGCGACCGGTGCGCCCTTGCGCGCGACCACCAGGGTTGCATGCGTGCCCCGGCCGGCTAATGTTGCGGCCCATTGGCCGCAACCAGTCGAAGGAGACTTCCCGATGTCCGCGAGACCGACGGGCGCCGGCGGGCCGCCGCCGCTTCCCGACCGCCCCCGCCTGCTTTCTCTCGAGAACGGCGAGAGGGCGCCGCCGACCTTCTCCCGCGAGGAGATGGAGCGGCGGCTCTCGCGGCTTCGCGGCTGGATGCGGGAGGCCGCCGTCGATGCCTGCCTCTTCACCTCCATCCACAACGTCAACTACTTCGCGGACTACGTGTACTGCAGCTTCGGCCGTCACTACGGGCTCGTCGTCGACCACGACGCGCACACCCTCGTCAACGCCAACCTCGACTACGGGCGCCCCGGGCGACGGAGCCGCGCCGACACCCTCGCCTACACCGACTGGCATGCGGACAACTTCTTCGCCGCGGTGCGCTCGCTCTGCCCCGCCCGGGGCCGGATCGGCGTCGAGTTCGACCACCTCACCTGCGCCGCGCGCGGCAAGCTCGAAGCGGCCCTTCCCGGCGCCCGCTTCGTGGACGCGAGCGACGCGACGATGCGCATCCGGATGATCAAGTCCGCCGAGGAGCAGGCGCTGATCCGCGACGGCGCGGCCATCGCCGACCTCGGCGGGGCGGCATGCGTCGAAGCGATCGCGGAGAACGCCCCGGAGCACGAGGTCGCCCTGCACGCGACGCGCGCGATGTGGCGGGAGATCGCGCGCCGCTACCCCGATTGCGAGCTGATGGACACCTGGACGTGGTTCCAGTCGGGGATCAACACCGACGGCGCGCACAACCCTGTCACGACGCGCCGGGTGGCCCGGGGCGACATCCTGAGCCTCAACTGCTTTCCGATGATCTCGGGCTACTACCACGCGCTCGAGCGGACCCTGTTCTTCGACCACGTGCCGGACGAGGCGCTCCACCTCTGGGAGGTCAACTGCGAGGTGCACCGCCGGGGACTGGAGCTCGTCCGCCCCGGCGTGCGCTGCATGGACGTCGCCCACGCCCTGAACGCGATCTACGACGAGCACGGTCTCCTCGACCTCCGGACGTTCGGCTACGGCCACTCGTTCGGGACGCTCTGTCACTACTACGGCCGCGAGGCCGGCCTTGAGCTCCGCGAGGACGTGGAGACCGTGCTCGAGCCCGGGATGGTGGTGTCGATGGAGCCGATGATCACGGTGCCGGAGGGGCGGCCGGGAGCGGGCGGATACCGCGAGCACGACATGCTCATCGTCGCCGAGGACGGCGCCGAGAACCTGACCCGGTTCCCGTTCGGCCCCGAACACAATGTGGTGCGCGCCTGAACCGTGCCGTTTCGAATGCCGCGGGGAGCCTCCGGCGTGCCCTCAACCCGGGCCACCGGGGCGGAGGGAATCCCGGCTCCACGGTCTCGGGGCCGGCACGCCGGCCCCGAGCCGATCGCCGACCGCGTGGCCGGGTTCCGGAGCGAACGCGGCTCCTTCCGCTTCGGTTGGGACCGCAAGCACGCCGCAGCCCTCTCGGGGGCCGAGGCCGAGGCCGAGCCCTGAAGCCGAAAGCTGAAGATACGACGCGCTCGACCGCGGGACCCGCGGACACTCCGAAGCGCATCATCCCGGGATTGGATTCGCAGGAGATCCCCGCCGGTCGGCGGGAGACCAACCGGCCGCCCGTCGTCTTCCTGCCGGGTCCGGAGCCGGCGTTGTCAATCGGCGGCGGCCAGCTCCTCGGCGGCGAACTTGCCGTCCCGCCCGGGCCGGAGCTCGTAGCTCACACGCTGCCCCTCGTGGAGCGTCCCGAGCCCTGCGCGCTCGACGGCTGAGATGTGCACGAACGCGTCTTTCGAGCCATCCTCCGGCGCGATGAACCCGTAGCCCTTGGTGGCGTTGAACCACTTCACGGTACCGATCGGCATCGTTCTTCTCTCCTGTGGTGTGATCCGTGGTCGGATGGGTGTGGTCGGGTCCGGCATTCGTCCGGTCGTGCCGCCTCAGCCGCACTCGCCGTGCGCCCGTAGAATCCGATGCGCTCGCCATCGCTGAATGCGAAACCCGGGGTCTCGTAGTAGGAGAACACGACGACGATCCGAGGCCGATCGCCCTCGACCGGGGTCACCCGGTGCGCAGTGTTCTTGCCCATGAAGACGTTGAGGGTGCCCGGTTCGAGCGCAAGGGTCTGCACGCGTTCGTCCTGACCGGCGAGCAGACGGGCGACCCCGCGGTAGTTCGGATCCGATTCGCTCCGGAGGGCGCTTCGATGCCGGAACTCGCCGCCCGAGCAAGGTGCCTGCAGCAGGACGGTGGTGGTGAACTCGGCCCGGTCGAAGTGCCAGTTGAGCTGCTCCCCCTCGTGGTAGGCCATCACGTTGATGCGACCCAACGGGTCCGCCATCGGGTAGAGCCGGGACCTCCCCATCGTCGCCGCCAGAAAGTCGATGAGCGGCTGCCACTCGTAGATCCGGGTGATGACGCTATCCGGGATCTGGTCGCCGCAGATCGTGTGGTTGACCGTCGTGAACCGCCTCAAAGCCGGATGGTCCGGAGCGAGGCCGTCGATCTCGTCGACAAAGTAGATGTTGTGATCCCGGGAGTGGGTAAAGGCGGCGGTGCCGAGGACCGGCGCCACCTCCGCGACCGCGGTCTCGAGGGCGTCCGGGCGGATGAGCGCGTCGAGACTGAACATCCCGACCCCGCGCAGCTCGTCGCGACAGCGAGCGACCAATGCCTGACCCTGCGAACCGTCGAGCTCGTGCAGGGGCCAACGGTCGAGGTCGAGGATATGTCTCACGGGTCCTCCGGGGGATTGGCAAGGCCCGCCGCGGGCCGTCAGAGCCAACTCTCCTCGAGCGGATAGGAGGAGAGCTGCTCGAAACCGTCCGCGGTGACGAGCACCTGCTCTTCGAGCTTGACCGCTTCGCGGCCATGGGCGGGCGTCGCCAGCGTCTCCACACACATCACCATGCCTTCGATGACGACGCCATCGTATCCCTTTTCGTCCCGGCCTTGCGGACAGCGGACGGCCGGATACTCGTCGCAGAGCCCGACCCCGTGCATCATCCAAGAACCGTTGGCCGCCATGTCGGGCTGTGAGGCGGTCTCGTCGACCGATAGATGGGATGCGTAACTTGAAATTTTGCTTTGATAAAGTGACGAATAATGCTACTTTATCGCTGTCATGTTTGAGCCAACCGCGCCGCGCGCCCGCAACGTCATCGCAGACTTTGCCGCCCGCGGCCGCTACCACTTTACCTCGTCCGAGCTTCGCTCGGTGCTCGGTGTTTCCGAGGCGGCCGCACGCCAGGCGCTGAGCCGCCTCGCGGCCAAGGGAGAGATCGCAAGCCCCGCGCGGGGCTTCTACGTCACCGTGCCGCCCGAGTACAGGCGGCTCGGCTGCCTTCCGGCGGATCAGTTCATTCCCGCGCTGATGGAACACCGGAGCGCCCGATACTACGTGGGGCTGCTCTCGGCCGCGCAGCACCACGGCGCGGCCCATCATCGCCCGCAGGAATTCCAGGTGGTGCTGCAGAGGAACCGGCCGGCGATCGTGTGCGGCGCCGTCCGGGTCGTCTTTGTTGCGCGCCGTGACCTCGATGCCGTTCCGGTCGAGAGCGTCAACAATCCCCGCGGAACGATTCTGGTCTCGACCGTGGAGGCAACGGCGGTCGATCTCGTCGGATACATGCATCGCGCCGGGGGCGTGGACCGGGTGGCGGGCGTGCTCCTCGAACTCGGCGACGACATCGATCCGAAACGCCTCGTCGAGGCGTCGCAGTCCGCGTCAATCCTGTGGGCCCAACGTCTGGGCTACCTCCTGGAGCATGTCGGAGCCGGAGACAGGGCCGCGCTGCTCAAGGAGCATGTGCGAAAGCACGCGCGCAACTTCACCAGGCTCCTGCCCGGCGCGGATGCCGAGGGTGCGCGGCGGTCGAAGGACTGGCGGCTGTTGGTGAATGCAAGCATCGAGACCGAAGCGTGATCCCGCGCGACTACATCACCGAGTGGCGGGAGCAGGCGCCGTGGAGCGAGGATTTCCAGGTCGAGCAGGACCTGGTCATCAGCCGCGCCCTGGTCGCGTTGTACTCCGATCCGGTTCTCGCGGAGGCGCTCGCGTTCCGGGGAGGCACGGCGCTCTACAAGCTCTACCTGACGCCGCCCGCGCGGTATTCCGAGGACATCGATCTGGTCCAGGTGGAGCCTGGGCCTGCGGGTCCGCTGATGGACCGCTTGCGAAGCGCGCTCGACCCCTGGCTGGGCAGGGCGCGGTGGAAGCAATCGCAAGGTCGGGTGACGTTCGGCTACCGATTCCTCTCCGAGGACGCGCCCGCGATGCGGCTGCG
>JAJECB010000192.1 GCA_022822245.1 Gammaproteobacteria bacterium | reverse complement strand
GTCGTCCCGCGGCCGGGCGCCCCCCGCTCGCCGCGGCCCGCCCTGCGCTTGCGGGGCGCGAGGTCCGGCCGCGGTGGGGACCCCGGCCCGCGACCGCCCGCCTCCCGCAGGGCCGGTCCCGACCGGCCTCGGCCCGCCGCTATGATCCCGCCTTCGTGCATTGGCAGGGGGCGGCAATGGGGAAGGGGCTCGAAGGCCTGGCGGTCATCGAGATCGGAGGCGGATTCGCGGCTTCGAGCACCGGCAAGGCGCTCGCGGACCTCGGCGCGGAGGTGGTCAAGGTCGAGCCGCCGGAGGGCGATCCGGTGCGCCGCCGGGGTGTCGTTCCGGGCTGCCGCGCCCCGGCCGGCGGACCCTTTCTCCACCTCAACGCCAACAAGCGAAGCATCGTCCTCGATCGGACGACGGCCTCCGGCCGGGCGGAGCTCGAGCGGCTGCTCGGACGGGCGGACGTCGTCGTTCGGGAGGGGCGTGCCCCGGAGCTCGAAGACGTGGAGCCCTGGCGCGAACGCCACCCCCGGCTCGTGGTGGTCTCCATCACTCCGTTCGGCCTAACCGGCCCGCGCCGCGGCTGGAGAGGAGACGAGCTCACCCTGGTGCACGCCGGTGGTTGGGGCTACATCATCCCCGGCCGGGGCGCGCCGCGGGAGTGGCCCCCGATCCGCCCCTTCGGGCACCACGCGCTCATCCAGGCCGGGCTCCACGCGGCCGTCGCCGCGCTCGCCGCCTGCCGGGGCGCGCGGGTGACCGGGCTCGGCGATCACCTCGATGTGTCGGTACAGGAGACGGTCGCCTTCCTCCTCGGCCGGCACTTCACCTCTTTCGAGTACGCGAGGCGCATCGACCACCGGAGCGACCGTTCCATCTACGAGCCGATGGGCTTCTACCCGTGCCGCGACGGCGAGGTGTTCATCATCTGCCCCGAGCAGGCCCAGTGGCAGCGGATGGCATCGCTCATCGGGGCGCCGGAATGGGGGGCGAGCGAGATGTTCGCGTCCCGTGACGAACGGGGCGCGCACGCGGCCGAGCTCCGGGACCGGGTCTCGGCCTGGACGCGCACGCGAACCTCCGAGGAGGTGTTCCACGCGCTCCAGGCCGTCCGGGTCGGCGCGGCGCCGGTGTTCGACCACGCGCGGCTCGCGGAGCAGGAGCACCTCCGGGCGCGGGACTTCTTCGTCCCGGTGGACCACCCCGGGGCGGGTCGTATCGAGCTGCCCGGGCCTCCGTACCGCCTCCGTCGCCGCTGGTGGCGGCTCTCCCGGCCCGCCCCCGCGCTCGGCGAGGCGGGCTCCGCCGCGGTGTTCGCGGACGCGGGCTCCGACCCGCGCGCTCCCGCGGGCGGGAAAGGCGGGGACGGCGCGGCCGGCGGCGGCCCCCTCCGGGGGGTACGGGTTCTCGATCTCTCCTGGGTATGGGCCGGACCGCACTGCACCATGATTCTCGGGGCGCTCGGGGCGGAGGTGCTCAAGGTCGAGTCGTCGCGACGGCTCGACCTCACCCGCCGCGCATCGGTCCATGCGCGCGAGCTTTCCCCCGGCCCGAACCGCAACGGGTACTTCAACCAGCTCGGGCAGCACAAGAAGAGCGTCGGGATCGACCTCTCGAAAGGCAAGGGGCGCGACCTCGTCCGCCGTCTCGCGGGCGAGAGCGACGTCTTCGTCGCCAACTTCGGCACCGGGGTCCTCGAGCGCATGGGGCTCGGCCCCGACGACCTCCTCGCCATCAACCCGAACCTCACCGTGGCCCTCATCTCCGCCTTCGGGCAGGACGGACCGCTTCGCCTCTACACCGGCTACGGTCCGCTCATCTCGCCCCTCGCGGGCCTCTCCGCGGTGACCGGCTACGCAGAGGACGGCCGGCCCCGCGACGTCAACATGGCCTACGGCGACCCGAACGGCGGGGTTCACGCGGCCATCGCCGTCGCCGCGTCCCTCGTGGCCCGCGACCTTCATGGCGAACGCGGACAGGTCATCGACGTCGCGATGTGGGAAGCGATGATGTGCACCGCCTTCGAGGGGTGGATGAACCATGCCCTGGGGGGCGAGCCGTACTCGCCGATGGGCAACCGCGACCCGGAGACCGCGCCCTGCAATGTCTATCCCTGCCGCGGGGACGACCGATGGGTCGCGATCGCGGCCGCCACGATGGAAGAGTGGGAGGCCCTGTGCGGAGCCATCGGCCGCCCGGAGCTCGCGTCCGAGCCCCGGTTCGCGACCGCGGCGGCCCGCAAGGCGAACGAGGGAGAGATCGATCGCATCCTCGCAAAGTGGTGCGCATCCCGGGACCGGTGGGAGGTGGCGGAGCGGCTGCAGACCGCAGGGGTTCCCGCCTTTCCAAGCGTTTCGAGCGAAGACCTGAGAACCGATCCCCACCTCGCGGCGCGGGAAGCGTTCAACACCGTCGAGCATCCGGAAGTGGGAATGAAGGCCCACTTCCGCGTCCCCTGGCGCTGGACCCGGCGAGCGAACGGCACCGGATCGCGCGCGCCATGCCTCGGCGAGCACACCGGCGAGGTGCTACGCGACATTCTCGGGCTTCCCGAGAACGAGATTGCGGACCTGCATGCTCGTGACGTCGTCGAATCGGCCGAGTGGCCCGAGTCCGCCGATCGAGCCGCTACGGCGGTCGATCGAAGCGAACCGGGCCGTCCCGCACCGGTCGAACGACCCGGGTTGACCGGTCAGGATCCCGCATCGAGTCAACGCGAAAGGAAGTCGTCGATGACTTCTCCGGTTCGAACCGATTCGCCGTCTTCCCGCACCGGCGACCCGTTTCCCGATCCCCCTTCCCCCCGAGACGATCCGCGATCGGGGTCGCCTTTCCCTCCCGACCGCCCGGTCCCGGCGCCCGTATCCAGGCCACCGGGGTCTTCCGTATCCGGCTCCGACCCGGTCTCGCGACCGGACGGGGGGATACCGGCAAGCTCGAACCCCGACGCTCCGGTGCGCTACGAGGTCCCGATGCCCCGTGGCCTCTTCGACCGCCTGACCGGCCACGATCGCGCGCCGCGGTGCCGCTATGACATGGCGACGGGGCGTGCCGAGTTTGTCGCCGAACCGGGGCCGGCGCATGAAGGTCGGGCGACCCAGGTAACCAGACTCGTGATCTGTGTCGAAGATGCCCTTGACGACGCGGGCCATCCTCCCCGGTTCTTCCTCGGCCGCGCAACCCGTCTGATGAGCGACGACGGTGCCTTCGAACCGGACGAGTGCCTGTTCATCGATCCGCCCGATCAGTTGGACTTGCGGGAACACGACGGCTACCTGGACGTACGCAAGGGTCACCCGATACCCGATCTCGTGGTGGAGATCGATCGCAGCGTCGCATCGAGCCACAAGCTCGCGCCGTACTTCCGGATGGGGGTGCGCGAGGCGTGGACCTTCGGCCGTCGCGACGGCGCCCGAATCTGGGTGTCGGATCCAGAAGCGGAGTCGGCTTTCCGTGCTGCGGACCAGAGCCTGGTGCTTCCCGGCCTTGGCCGGAACGACCTCCAACAGCTCCTCGGAGACAGCCCCCGGATGGCAACCTCCTGGCGTTCGCGGCAGCTCGCGAAGCGGGTCGCGCGCATCATCCTCGCCCGCCAGGGCCGCGGCTGACTCTGGCCCGACGGTACGCAACCCGCCGCGAAGGCGCCGCGCCTCCGATCAGGTTCGGTCTTCGCCGTTGTCGGGCGGGAGACGGAAGGCCACGAAGAACTGCCAGGCGAGCCAGGCGCTCGCCGCGCCGAAGAGCGTCGCCCACATCACCGCGCCCGTTGCGAGCTCCACCAGGGCCCAGGCGAGGCAGACGGCGGTGACGGCAATTCGGCGCCAGAGCGGCCGGAAGAAAGGAGTCCGGACGTCGAAGAAGCTCATTCGCTCGCCGGGCGGAGGCGCCGCGCTCCGGTCCACCGTTCCATCAGGTACCCGGCGGGGCGGAGTGCAAGTTCAGTCGGCGGGGTCGCGGGCCGCGGCCGCCGACGGGGCGGCTTCCCTTCCGCGCTCCGACCACAGCCAGGCGAATACCGCGGTCGCGGCGAGGGCGCCCGCGATCTGGGCCGCGATGAACCCGGGGGCGTCGCCGGGGGCGATGCCGGCGAAGGTGTCGGTGAACGAGCGGGCAATGGTCACCGCGGGGTTCGCGAACGAGGTCGACGAGGTGAACCAGTAGCCGGCGGTGATGAAGAGGCCCACCGCGTACGGGATCGCCTCGGGACGGGTCCGCAGGCACCCGAGGATGCTCGCGAGGAGCCCGAACGCGGCCACGAACTCGCCCAGCCACTGTCCGGCTCCGGTGCGGGACTTCACTCCTTCGACGAGAAGAGGCTCCCCGAACATGAAGTGCGCGGCCATCACGCCGGCGATCCCGCCCGCGATCTGCACGACCACGTAGAGCGCGGCGTCGCGCGCGCCGATCTCGCGGCGCACGGAGAACGCGAGGGTCACCGCCGGGTTGAAGTGCGCGCCGGAGATCGCTCCGAACACGAGGATGAGCACCACCAGCCCGGCCCCCGTGGCGATGGTGTTGCCGAGGAGCGCGATGGCGTCGTTCCCGCCCGCGAGGCGTTCTCCCATGATGCCGCTTCCGACCACCACCGCGAGGAGGAACGCGGTGCCGAGGGCCTCGGCGGCGAGGCGGCGGGGGAGATCGTGTCCGTTCATGCGGTTTCGTCCGGCTTGCGCTCTCCGATCTCGTCAAGCCGCTTCTGGAGCGTCAGCTTGTCGAGGGAGGAGAAGGGAAGGTTGACGAAGATGCCGATGCGGTTGTTCAGCATCCGGTACGCGTCCGCGAACGCGGCCGCGACCTTGGCGTCGTTGCCGGTTGCGGTGGCCGGATCGGGCACGCCCCAGTGCGCCGACATCGGCTGTCCCGGCCAAGCCGGACACACCTCGTTCGCGGCGTCGTCGCACACGGTGAAGACGAAGTCGAGGTCCGGGGCGCCGGGGGCCGCGAACTCGTCCCAGCTCTTGGATCGCATCTCGGCGACCGGGTAGTTGAGGCGCTCCAGAAGCTCGACGGTCCGGGGGTTGACCGCGCCGGCCGGAAAGCTGCCCGCACTGTAGGCGCGAAAGCGTCCGATTCCCGACCGGTTGAGGATCGCTTCCGCCATGATGCTTCGCGCCGAATTGCCGGTGCAAAGGAAGAGCACGTTGAGAAGCCGCTCGGCCATATCCAATCCCCGCGTTGCAAGCCCGCGCCGGGGTGGGCTCCGTTCGGGACGCGGCGCGACATCCGCCGGGCTCGGATCGGGATCCGAGCCCGGGTTCCGGCCTGGTTCGAGCCTGGGAGCCGCGTCCGGCCGGGCACGATATGGCCGGAATGTGTCATGGGTGTGAAACGCCCCGGGGGCCCCGCACGGGGAGGGGACGGGGTCTCGGCCGGGCGGGAAAATGCTCGGGCGTCCCATCTCGTTCCGAATACGGGACGCCGTACGGGGCGGCGCCGTCTACCCCCGGGCTTCGAGGGTGACCCGGTTGCAGCGGCAGGTGCCGATCTGGTGGAGCTCGATGATGTTGTTGAAGGGATCGGGGACGAACACCTGGTCCGAGTTGTCGCCCACGAGGCCTCGGATCGTCCAGTGCCGGATCCCCTGGGCTTCGAGCTCGCGCCGGGCCTCCTGGATGTCCTCGACAGCGAGCGCCACGTGGGGCCGGGTCGGATCCTCTTCCGAGCTGCGCGCGACGGGCGACTCCCCGGTCGCTCCCATGAGATGGATCTGGGTGCGCTGCTCGTCGTCGCCGATGTACATCCAGAAGCCGGGAACGCCGGGAATGTTCGGGCGGCCCGAGTCCGCCTCGAGCCCGAGCACCCCGGAGTAGAACTCGCGCGCGCGCTCCTGCGCGTCGTCCGAGGGGTCGATCCGGATCCCGTGGTGGTGCAGCTCCAGTACCTTGATGGGCATGATGCATTCTCCGCGTGGGCCGCCGCCGGGCGACACGAATGGGTCCGCCCGCAACGCTAGCCGAAGCCGCGTCCCCCGGCAAGCGCGGCGCGCGTCCGGTCCCCGGGGGTCTCCGCCCCCGGACCCACGGCGGCCCGCCGCGCGAGGCGGATCGCGTTTCGCTTTCGGACGTGTCGAGGCGGGGAATCGCCGGAAAACACCCGAACCCCGGACATCGGGAGAGGGTCCTTGCGGATGCTCGTTCGTCCGTTGACGGACGTTCGGACGGGTGAAACAATCTTTCCGCTCAACTCGGCGTTCGCGGCGCGCCGTCAAGGATCCGGACGAAGGAGGCGCGTGCAATGGGACTCCAACCCAAGGTGCCGAGCGACGCGGCAAGACCCACCTGCGGACCTGCGTCACCGCCGGCGGGCGCGGAAGACCGACCGTCCCACTCCCTGGAGTTCCCCGGCTGCCGTTCGTTCAGGCTGCGGCGTGACGAAGTCGAGACGTACGAACGGCACGTCGAGTTCTGGGACGCGGCGACGGAGACGGCCTGGGAGCTCCGCGAGGTGAGTGGCGCCCACGAGCTTCCGGGCCAACGCCTGGTGGGACTTTGCGCAATCATCGCCGGGGTGCGCGGTTCGGGCATTGCGTGCTTCGGCCACACGAGCTTCGTCGAGCGCGACGAACGCGGCGAGCGCCTGCGTCTTCTGGAGGCGGACGAGTCGGTGTACCTGTACCCGGAGCGGGCGCGGATGCCGCTCGACTCCGCGCTGACGGTGGGCGAGCACGATCTTCCGGACGTGATCCTCGAGGTCGACAACACGACCGACGTTCGCCGGGGGAAGCTCGCGCTCTACGAGTCGTGGGGATTCCCGGAGGTGTGGGTGGAGGTGCCGGAGGTGCAGACGCCGGGCCGTCCACGGGGCCTGGTCCGTGGGCTCACGATCTGTCGGCTCGATGGCGGTCGTTTTCGGACGGCGGCAGAGAGCGGGGCGTTTCCGGGGTGGAGGGCGTCGGAGATCCACGCGGCGCTGAACGAGCTCGAGGTGTCGGACCGGACGAGCAGCGCCCTCACGCGGGTGGGGCGGGCGCTTGGGGTCCGGGACGGCACTCGGCCCGACGACATGCCGTGGCTTCGCGTGCAGCGCGAGGAGAGCCGTGCCGAGGGCCGCAAGCAAGGCGTGGATACGGCGATCGATGCCATCCTCACCGCTCGTGGCTTCGCCTGGACCGAGACCGTGCGCGAAGCCCGCAAGCGGTCTCGGGCGACGGATGCGGATGTGATTTCCACCCTCCTGAAGTGCGAAAACGAGACGGACTTCCGGGCCCGACTTCGCCTGCCCCCATCCTGAGCCTCGCACCGGCCGGGGGCGCCGGCCGCCCACCTGCGATGGCTCCTGCGGGCGGGAAACCCTCGCTCCCAAGGGGGCCTCGCGCAACACTTGACCCGCCATCAGCGGATGACGGCGCCTCAACGCATCCAGTGGGAGGCCGGATGACGCCCAGGTACGCCCCGCCGTATCCGGGCGAAATGATCCGCGACATCCCGGACGACGAGGAAGCCGGTTGGACGGTGACGGGATGCGCCCGTCGCCGAGGGGTCGCTCGCAACGCGATCTC
>JAJECB010000351.1 GCA_022822245.1 Gammaproteobacteria bacterium | reverse complement strand
CGCGTCCAAGGCGAAGCGCCAACGACAGCGCGACAATGGCCAAATGCCGCGACAAACGGCCGCGGCGGCGCCTGCGAAAGCCGGTGGCACTTGACCGTGGGCCGTGATCCGTCGACGAAAATCAGAACGAATTTACCGTGCGTCCGGGGTCCGGCGCTCACCACCGAGCGCCTCGTCTCGCGCGGACCGACGGCGCGCCCGTCGCCTGGCGGTCCGCGAAGCTCCACGCGTCTGCAATTCTTGCGGACCTCCAGCTCCGCCGGGTATGTGTGCAGCAGCTTTTGCAAAGCTGGAAGCTCCGCATGCCCGGTACTCGATGGCTGGATCCATCCTCCACCTCGACCCCGGCTTCCGTCAGGGCGTCCCAAGGGGCCTCCCAGTACACGCCCGTGGCCTCCATCGCCGCGGCCCCGACCACAACCACGCCGCGACCGTGCGCGCCCTCGAAACCCTCATCGAGCGCACCGCTCCAGTCGCCGACTGACTTCACCAGCGCGTGGTTCGCGAGCCGCGCGGACACCGATGTTCCCAAATGGGCAGATTGTCGCGTTCCGGGACATGCGAGGGCCTCGAGCCCTGCATGACCGCGGCGAGAGAGGTGCTGAGAACGAAAGGCGGTTCACCGTGTTGGTCATTTCCCTTGCCGTAACGTAACGTCCAGCGCACGCGTCCGCTGCCGGAACCGACTTCTCGCTCGTTGACGCCCACGGGCGGAACCTCTCCGCCAATGTTACCGAGACGGCAGCGCCCCATGGAGTCGGTGCAGGGCGTGGAGGTGAGGGCCGATGAGCGCAGAGACAGACCCGACCACCGGGACGGAGGCCTGCGCGGCGGCCCTTGGGGTCGATAGGCGTAGCGACATCGCCCCAAGGGCCGAAGGCGAACAAGGTCGGCCGGCTCCGGATCCGGAGGTGGTCGCCAAGCCGACCCGGCGACGGTTCACCGCCGAGTATCGGCTTCGGATCCTTGAGGAGGCAGACCGATGTACGCGTCCGGGCGAGATCGACTAGCTGTCTCGCCGGTGCATACAGAGCGACCCCGCCGAATCGGTCCAGGGCGGCATCCGGATCCGGGCAACTCCCGAGGCGTCACGCCCTTCGTTCCCAGTCGCGGCGAGATTCCGGCAAGCGGGGATCAGGGGGCAGGGGTGCCGTGCTCGTGGGGGGCGAGGGCGGCGTAGACGGCGCGGTGGGTCGGGGTGTCGACTCCCGCCTCGCGACCGAGACGGTCGATGGCGCCGTTGAGGGCTGACGCCTCCAGGCGGTCGCCGCGCTCGAGGGCGGCGAAGATCGACGCCTTCATGGGGGCCGGCAGCTTGTCGAGGACCGCCATCGTCCGGGCTTCCTGATCGTCCGGCAGGGAGACCCCGAGCGCCCGTGCAACGGCGACCGTCTCGGCGGTGAGGCTCTCCATCATCGTCCGCGTGGCGGGGTTGCTCCGGCAGGCGCCGAGGGGAAGCCGGGTCAGGCAGTTGGCGCCCGCGAGGGTGCAGATCATCGCCACCTTCTGCCAGAGCTCGCGCTCGATGTCCCTCGGCACCGGGCATTCGATGCCGGCCTCGGTGCACGCTTCCCGGAGGGCGAGGACGCGCGGGCTCGCCGCGTTGTCCATCTCGCCGATCCGGAGGATTTGCAGCCGGTCGAAATGGCGGACCACGCCCGGCTCCTCGATGAGCGCGCTGATGTGGGCGACGCCGCCGAGCACGCGGTCCGGGCCGAGGATCCGCTGAAGAACCTCGACGTGGCCGATGCCGTTCAGCAGGGGGACGACGAAGGTATCGAGCCCGAGGGCGGGGCGGAGCGCCTCGGCGGCCGTCTCGCAGTCGTAGGACTTGACGGTGAAGAGGACGCCGTCCGCGGCGCCGAACGCGGCCGGGTCGTCGCTCGCGCGCACGGGCCGGAGCTCGACGTCGCCGAGCTCGCTCCGGACCGCGAGGCCGTGTTCGCGCATCGCCTCGAGATGCCGGCCGCGCGCGACGAAGCCGACCTCGTGCCCGGCGGCGGCGAGCCGGGCGCCGAAGTACCCGCCGACGCCCCCCGCCCCCATCACCGTGAACTTCATCGTCCGACACCCTCCTGCCCGCCTGCCCACCGGACCCGCTCCGCGGTCGGTGGGGCGAGCGGCAGACTAACGCATCCTGATTGCGCACGAGGCGCTGGCGGGGACCAGGGACTTCTCGGGAGCGCGGGCTTCCCGCCCGCGGGGACGGAAGGCCCCCAACGCCCACGCGGGCAAGATGCCCGCGCTCCCGGGAGAGCTACGGTCCATGGCCGCCCGCGGCTCTCATCCTGAGCCATTTGCGCCGTCGGGACGCGCATTCCGGGGGCGGCGCCGCGGGAAAACCGCCACGGTTCCGAGCGCAAGAACGGAGACGCTAGACTGTCGGGCGGAATCTGGCAGCTCCCGGTGGCAGGGATGCAGAAGCAAGCGCGCATCGCGGTGGTCGGGGCCGGGTGGTGGGCCTGCGAGTACCACATCCCCCACGTCCGGCAGAACCGCCAAGCGGAGCTGGTCTCGGCCTGCCGGCTCGGCGCCGCGGAGCTCGAGCGGGTCCGCCGACAGTTCGACCTGCCCCACGTCACCGAGAACCACCTCGAGGTGTACGACCGCCGTCCGGACGGCGTGATCGTCGCGTCGCCACACGTTTGTCACTTCGAGCACGCGGCGGAGGCGCTTCGCCGGGGATGCCACGTGCTCGTCGAAAAGCCGATGGCGACCCGGACCGCCGATGCCCGCGAGCTCGCGCGGCTCGCCGGCGAGTCCGGCCGGACCCTCATGACCCCCTACGGCCTCAACCACACCCCGTACATGGAGCAGGCCGCGGACTGGGTGCGGGCCGGCCGCATCGGCGCCGTCCGCCATGTCGCGCTCCACATGTCCTCCGCCCTCCTCGACCTCTTCGGCGGGGAGCCGATGCTCGAGACCTCGGAGCACTTCTTCCGCCCGCCGCCCTCCACCTGGGCGGACCCGCACCGCGCCGGGGGCTACGGTTGGGGGCAGCTCTCGCATGCGCTCGCCGCCCTCTTCTTCGTCACCGATCTCGCGCCCGAGAGCGTCCACGCCGCCGTCCACCGCTCGAAGACCGGGGTGGACGACTTCGACGCGGCCGTCCTTCGATTCGAAGGCGGGGCCATCGGCACCCTCTCGGGCGCGGCCAGCCTCCCCAAGCACGGCAAGCCGCAGCTCGACCTCCGGATCTACGGCGAGGACGGGATGCTCCTCCTCGACGTGGAGGAAGGCCGCGAACGGCTCTCGCTCCAGCGTCGCGACGGTTCCGGCGACGAGCGGCGGATGGAGCGCGGCGAGGGCTTCGGCTCCTACACGACCCGCGAGGCGGTGGACCGCTTCGTCGCAATTTGCCGCGGCGAGGAGGCGCGCAACTGCGGAGACCAGCTCGTGGGCCTGCGGACCGTCCAGGCCCTGGAAGCCCTGTACGCATCCGCGGAGCGCGGACGGGCGGTGGAGTGCGAATGAGCGAGCGGACGAGCCGCCCGAACGAAGGCGCCGTCATCACGTTTCGACGGGCGTTCGAATCCCGCCCGGTGGGCGCCCCGGCCCCAGCCCCGGCGCGACGGGGCCGATCCCGGACGGGCGCGGGCGGCTGCTCCCGGCTGAATTCCCGATCGAACGAGGACCGAGCATGAGCCATCGATACGCGTGGGTACTGGAGGTGCGACCCGGCTACGAGGACGAGTACAAGCGTCGGCACGACGAGATCTGGCCGGAGATGCTGGACGCGCTGCGCGAGGCGGGAGTCCGGAACTACTCGATCTTCCGCCACGGACTCACCCTGTTCGGGTACTTCGAGACGGACGACCTCGACACGACCATCGCCCGGCTCGGCGAGAGCGAGGTCAACCGCCGCTGGTCCGAGTACATGGCGCCGGTGATGAAGATCGAGATCGATCCGGCGCGGAACTTCCCCTACCTCCTGCCGCTCCAGTGGCAAATGGACTGAACGGCGGCGATGGGCGACCCCGCGGATGTCCCCGGCCTCCCGTCGCGGATGCCGCGGCACGCGCTCGTTGCCGGCGATGCCGGCGCCGGCATCGCGGATGCCGCGGCGACGGGGCGGTAACGCATGGCGGCAGATGTCCGCGAGGGGCGCGCAGCCGGCTCTACCGCAGCGGAGGCCGGCACCGTGCCGCCACCGGCGCCGGGCGAGGTTCCCGCGAGCGCCGCTCCGGTGCTGGAGGTGTCCGGCGTCTCCAAGCGCTTCGACATGACCCAGGCGCTCAAGGAGGTGTCCCTTTCCCTGCACGAGGGCGAGATCCACGCCCTCGTGGGAGAAAACGGCGCCGGCAAGTCGACCCTCATCAAGATCCTGACCGGCGTCGAGCACTGCGATGCGGGAGAGGTCCGGGTGGAGGGCCGGGTCGTGCACCTCGCCAACGCCCAGGAGGCCCAGGCCCACGGGCTCGCCGCCATCTATCAGGAGCCCCTCGTCTTCCCGGACCTCGACGTCGCCGAGAACATCTTCATCACCCACCGCGACCAGGCGATGCTCGTCAACTGGCCGCGCATGTACGCGCAGGCGGAGGCCCTCCTCGCGAGCCTCGGGGTACGGCTCGACGTCCGGGCGCCGGCCCGCGGGCTCACCCTCGCCGCGCAGCAGGCGGTGGAGATCGCGAAGGCCATCTCGCTCGAGGTGAAGGTCCTCATCATGGACGAGCCGACCGCGTCGCTCTCCGACCACGAGGTCCGGCAGCTCTTCCGGGTGGCCCGCCAGCTCCGCGACCGGGGGGTGGCGGTGCTCTTCATCACCCACCGGCTCGAGGAAGTCTTCGAGATCGCGGACCGGATCACGGTGCTCCGCGACGGCCAGCACATCTCGACCCGCCCCGCCGCGGAGGTGACGCGGGATCTCCTCATCCGCGACATGGTGGGCCGGGAGGTCGACCAGTTCTACGGGAACCGGGGAGCCGGCTCGACCCGGACCATCGGCCAGCGCGTGTGCCGCGTCCGGGGACTCGCCCGGGAGGGAGTGTTCTCCGGGATGGACTTCGACCTCCACGAGGGCGAGGTCCTCGGCTTCGCGGGGCTTGTCGGGTCGCGCCGAACGGACGTCGCCCTCGCTCTGTTCGGCATCCAGCCGGCGGACCGCGGCCGCATCGAGATCGGTGGCCGGGAGGTGCGCATCACCTCGCCGCGGGCCGCCCAGCAGCTCGGTGTCGCCTACATGACCGAGGACCGGCGCAAGCTCGGGCTCGCCATGCCGCTCTCGATCGCGGCGAACGTCACCCTGCCCGTGCTCCGCCGGTACCTCACCCGGCTCGGCCTCATCCATCGCCCCCGGGAGGAGGCGGCCGCGGAGGGGTTCCGGCAGCGGCTGGACATCAAGGCTCCCTCCGCGATGCACCTCGTCGAGAAGCTCTCCGGCGGCAACCAGCAGAAGGTGATGTTCGGCAAGTGGCTGAACACCCGGCCGAGGATCTTCCTCCTCGACGAGCCGACGCGGGGGATCGACGTGGGGGCCAAGGCCGAGGTCCACGCGATGGTGCGCGAGCTCGCCGAGGAAGGGATGGCGATCCTCTGCATCTCCTCCGACCTGCCGGAGGTCCTCGCCATGAGCGACCGCATCCTGGTGATGCGCGAGGGGAGACAGATGGGCATTCTCGGGCGGGACGAGGCCACCCAGGAGGCGGTCATGTCCCTCGCCACCGGGGAGGGCGGCGCCACCGCGGAGGCGGGCGCCGCGGAGGGGAAGACCCCATGAGGCTTCGGGCGGAAACCAGGCGCGAGGGCGTGCTCCTCCTGCTGATCGTGCTCGTTCTGTTCGGTTTCTCTCTCGTCATCGAGAACTACCTCACCGCACGCCTCTTCAATCGGGTGTCCGCGAGCGTCGCGATCCTCGCGATCCTCGCCATCGGCCAGACCCTGGTGGTCCTCACCCGAAACATCGACCTCTCGGTCGGGTCCATCGTCGGGTTCACCGCCTACTTCGTGGGCCAGCAGCTCTCGCTCGACAACCACATCCACCCCCTGGTGGCGGTGTCGATGGCCGTCGGCCTCGGCGCCGTGCTCGGGGCGTGCAACGGGGTGCTCGTGGCGTACTGCCGGGTGCCCGCGATCATCGTCACCCTGGGCACCCTGGCTCTCTTTCGCACGATCCTCGTCGAGTACTCCGATGCACAGACCATCCTCACCGTCAACCTTCCGCAGTGGCTCATCGACCTTCCCCGGCTCAACGTGGTGAGCTACGAACGCCTGCACCTGCGGGCGGTGGTGGCCGTGATGCTGGCGGTGGCGGTGCTCTTTCAGCTCCTGCTCCGCTACTCCTCGTTCGGACGCCGGCTCTACGCGATCGGGTCGAGCCCGGAAGCGGCCCGCAACGCCGGGTTCCCCACCCAGCGGCTGGTGTTCATCGCCTTCGTCCTGTGCGGGGCGCTCGCCGGGCTCACGGGATTCCTCTTCCTCGCCCGGTTCGGCAACATCACGGTAGTGGCCGGAATCGGGCAGGAGCTCAAATCGGTGGCGGCGGTCGTGGTCGGGGGCATCAACATCTTCGGCGGCTCGGGCAGCGTCCTCGGCGCGGTGCTGGGGGCAAGCCTCATCGATCTCCTCGAGAACAGCCTCATTCGCTCCTTGCAGATCAGCGAGTTCCTGCGCGACGCGCTGCTCGGAATGCTGATCCTGGCTGCGGTCGCGGTCGACAGCGTGCTCATGCGGCGAAGGCGGGACCGGTGAGCCGGGTCCGGGATTGCGGAGGGCACGCACCGTGAACGGACGGAGGGACGGACGCGAGTCCCGCTCCCCCGACCCCCTCGACGCGATGGAGCCGAGCGGAACACGCCCGGCGCCCGCCGCCCGGCTTGCCGCCGCGCTCGGGGCGCGGGTGCGGAGCTGGGAAGGATTCCTCGCGGTGCTGCTCCTTTGCATCATCGCGATGAACGCCCTCACCTCCCCGTCCTTCCTCACCACGGAGAACCAGGTCAACCTCTTCGCCCTCTCGATCGAGAAGGTCATCGTCGCCCTCATCATGACCTTCGTCATCCTGAACGCGGAGATCGACCTTTCCGTGGCATCGATGATGGGGCTCTCCGCGTGCGCCCTCGGCTGGCTGGTTCAGCAGGGCGTCCCGATGCCGGCGGCCATCGTCATCTGCCTCCTCATCGGGGTCGCGGGTGGAGCCTTCAACGGGTTCTGGATCACCGTGGTCGGCCTGCCGTCGCTGGTGGTGACCCTCGCGATGCTGATCGGGTTCCGGGGGCTCGCCCGGGTGCTGGTCGAGGACCGCTCCATCAAGGAGTTCCCGGCGTGGTTCGAGGCGCTCGGCCAGCAGTCCCTCGTCGGACCGTTCCCGCTCTCCCTCATCCTCTTCTTCGCCTTGCTGGTGTTCGCCGTGATCGTGCTCCGCTACAGCGGGTTCGGCCGGCAGGTGTACGTCATCGGCATCAACCTGGAGGTGGCCCGGTACTCCGGCATCAACGTCGCCCGGGTCAAGATGCTGCTCTTCACCACGTCCGGGTTCCTTTCCGCGCTCGCCGGCATCCTCTTCGCGGCCCGCCTCGGCACGGTCCGGGGCGACATGGGGCTCGGCTTCGAACTCGACATCATCACCATCGTGCTGCTCGGGGGGGTGAGCATATTCGGCGGCGCGGGGTCGGTGTACGGCGTCGTCCTGTCGATCCTCATCGTGCTGTACCTGCGGAACGGGATGTCCTTGAGCAACATCACCGGGCACCTGCAGACCGGGGTCATTGGAATCCTCCTGATCCTGTCCGCTATGATTCCGAACGTGCGGAACTTTCTCGCCCACGTGGCTCGCCCGGGGCGCCTCCGCTGATCTTTCCCGCCGCCCCTGTGGATGGGCGGCCGGATCGCCCCGTTCGCACTCGAAGCGGGCAGCCCCAGCCAAGATTCAGGAGAAATACGTGAAATTCAACAAACTACTGACCCTGTCAGCCGTAGTCGCAGCCCTCGGCGCAGGCCCCGCCCATGCCGAGGTCATGGCCGAGAAGGGGAAGGAGGCCAACCTGGTGCTCGTTCCGAAGTTCATCGGCATCCTGGTGTTCGACCAGGCCCACCAGGGCGCCCGCGAGGCGCACGAGGAGCTCCAGAATCCGGGCACCCTCGAATTCATCGGGCCGACCCCGGAGAACAGCGTCGCCGGGCAGATCGAGATCGTGACCACCGCCACCACCCAGGGGCAGGACGGCGTCATGCTCTCGAACAACTCCGGGGACCAGATCGTCCCCGCCGCCAAGGCGGCCCGCGAGAAGGGCCTCGCCCTCGTCACCTGGGACTCCCAGATCCCCTCCGCGGAGGGCGAGCAGGTGTTCGTCGCCCAGGTCGACTTCGACCAGACCGGGGTGGTGATGGCCGACATGGCGCTCAGCATCCTCGGGGAGGAAGGCGGCGACTTCGCGATCCTCTCCGCGACGCCGGATGCCGCCAACCAGAACTCCTGGAATGCGGCAATGCA
This sequence comes from Gammaproteobacteria bacterium, assembly GCA_022822245.1. The sequence goes on along the minus strand of JAJECB010000351.1, from coordinate 7,680 downwards.
GAACGCCCTCAAGGAGGAGAAGTACGCCGGGCTCAATCTCGTGGACATCGTCTACGGCGACGACCAGTCGGAGAAGAGCTACAACCAGGCCCTCGCCCTCATCGACAAGTATCCGAACATGAAGCTCATCATGGCGCCGACGTCGGTGGGCATCGTCTCCGCGTCGAAGGCGCTTCAGGACGAGGATCTCTGCGACCAGATCAAGGTAAGCGGGCTCGGCCTCCCGGCGGAGATGGTGAGCTACACGATGAACGGCTGCGCCCCGGAGTTCGCGCTCTGGAGCTTCGTCGACCTCGGCTACCTCACCTACTACGTGACCTACCTCATCGCCACCGGGCAGATGGAGGGGGTCGAGGGCGAGACCTTCAGCGCCGGGCGCATGGGCACCTACACCATCCACAAGGACCCGACCCGGGAGAAGGGACTGCGGGTTCTCATGGGACCGTTCTCGGTCTACGACAAGGACAACGTCGAAGCGGCCGCCCGCTGAGGGCGCGGTTTCGCCAGGCACCGGTCTCCCGGTTCCGTTTCCCGGGGGCCGGCGGGCGAGCCGCCGGCCCCCGGGGTCCGACCGGACCCGGTCATCGATCCGGACGAGCTGCATGAGGCTCTGGGACCCTCACTTCCACCTCTGGGACGTCTCTCCGGACACGACGACCGGGCACGACGGAAGCGAGCTCTTCGCCCCCGACGGCGACCCGGTCTACGACCGCCCGCGCTTCGAGGCGGACCTCGTGGTCGCGGGCTTCGAGCCTACCGGCGGTGCCCTCGTCGAAGCGGTGAGCGTCTGCCACATCGACCGGGACGGGCCGCGCTTCGCCGAGGCGTGCGTCGCGGAGGCGCGGTGGGTCTCCGAACAGCTCGCCCCCCCGCCCCACGACTACGTGGTGGTCGCCTCCGCCCCGCTCGAAGACCCGGACCTCCCGGCGATCCTCCGCGCGCTTGGGGACTGCCCGGGGATCCGGGGGATCCGGCAGATCGTGAACCACGAGCCCTCCTGGCCCCGCAACGCGGCCCGGGGGGACTTCCTCGACCACCCGGCGTGGCTGGAGGGTTTCGCGCGGCTCGAGGAGTTCGGGCTCTCCTTCGATCTCCAGTTGAACCCACACCAGTTCCGCAAGGCCGCCCGCCTGGTCGCACGGCACCCCGGGACCCCCATCGTCATCGGGCACCTGGGCAGCCCCACCCTCGACGACCTCCGCGAGGGCGCGGTCTACTGGGACGGTCTCGAGGCGCTCGCCGATGTCGAGCAGGTGTATCTCAAGGTCTCCATGCTCTCCTACCCGGACCGCGACTGGGACCGGAACGAGCTGGTGCGCGAGTCGGCTCTTCGCGCGATCGACCTCTTCGGCCCGGGCCGGTGCATGTTCGCGTCGAACTTCCCGGTCGAGAAGCGGATGGGCTGGCCGGCCGACCGGCTGTACGGCGCGTTCCGCGAGCTCGCATCGCACTTCGGCGCGGACGAACGGCAGCAGTTGTTCGCGGACAGCGCCCGCCGGGCCTATCGGGCGCCGGATTGACTCGCGGATGGATTCGAACCGCCTCGATTCGACGATCGAATACCGCGCCGGCCATTTCCCGATGGCCGGATGCCCGAAGCGGGCGGCGGCGACCCCGGCAGAACCTGTAGGGACGACATGAGACTCGAGGGAAAGAACGCCATCATCACCGGGTCCGGAGCCGGGATCGGCCGCGCCGCCGCCATCCGGTTCGCCGAGGAAGGCGCGAGGGTGATGGTCGCCGAGCTCGACGAAGCGTCGGGAACGGGGGCGGTGGAGGAGATCCGGCGGGCGGGCGGCGAGGCCTGGTTCCATCGGACGGACGTTTCCGATGCCGCATCGGTGGGCGCGATGGTGGAAGCCGCATCGGCGAACATCGGTCCCCTGAATGTGCTCGTCAACAACGCGGCCGCCTTCGTGTTCGGGAAGATCGAGGAAGTGTCCGCGGAGGACTGGGCGAAGGTCCTGGGAGTGAACGTGCTCGGCTACGCCCATACGGTGCAGGCGGTGCTGCCCCACATGCGCGCCGCCGGGGGCGGCGCCATCGTCAACGTCGCCTCCATGAGCGGCTTCATCGCCCAGCCGGGCTTCGTCCCCTACAACACGTCGAAGGGCGGCGTCATGCAGCTCACCCGCTGCCTCGCGATGGACCTCGCGGACGACCGCATCCGGGTCAACGGGGTCTGCCCCGGCCCGATCTACACCCAGGCGAGCGAGCGGCACATGGACTTCATCGGGATCGACCGGGAAGAGGGCCGCCGCCTCTTCGGGCAGGATACGCTGCTCAAGCGCATGGGAGAGCCGGTCGAGATCGCGAACGGCATTCTCTTCCTCGCCTCGGACGAGGCGTCCTACATCACCGGCGCCCATCTCGTCATCGACGGGGGCGCCACCATCGACTGACGCGACGGGAAAGTCGGGGCCAGAGCGGGTTTTCGGGCACGGGGCGAACGAACCGGCGGAGGATTGCGAAAACCCACTCCGACCCCGATTTTCCTTGTGATCCCCGGATCGAGGGGCTAGCCTTCGCGTCCCCGAATCACGGGGTGAATGCGGCCCGGCGACGGAGCGAATCGGCTCCGATTCGAGCCCGGGTCGATGGCACCCGGCCAGAAGGAAGGAGAGAAATGATGCGAACCGGTTTGAAGGCCGTTGCCGCGGCCGCGGCGCTCGGCGGCGTCATTGCCGCCGCGCCCGCCCAGTCCGCGACGTTTCGATGGGCATTTCAGGGGGACGTCCAGACGATGGACCCCCACGGCCTGTTCGAGACCATGACCCTCGGATTCCAGCGCGGCATCTACGAGGGCCTCGTGGCGCGCGACGAGAACATGGAGCTCGTCGGGGCCCTTGCGGAGAGCTGGGAGAACGTCGAGCCGAACACCTGGCGCTTCCACCTCCGAAAGGGGGTCAAGTTTCACGACGGCTCCGACTTCGCGGCGGACGATGTCGCGTTCTCCGTCGAGCGGATCCGCTCCGAGGGATCGGACCTCAAGGTCGTCGCCCAGCTCATCCAGGAGACGCGAATCGTCGACGACCACACCATCGACCTCGTCACCCCCGCGCCGAATCCGATCCTTCCGCTTCAGCTCGAGATCTTCTACATCATGGACCGGGGCTGGGCGGAGCGGAACAACGCCACCGAGGTCACCAACGTCAAGGGCGGTGACGAGGGCAACTACGCGAACCTGAACGCCAACGGCACCGGCCCCTTCACCCTCGAGTCGCGTCAGTCCGGGGTGAAGACCGTGCTCGTCGCCAACCCCGAGTACTGGGGCGAGATGAAGGGCAACGTCACCGAGGGCGTCTTCACCCCCATCTCCCAGGACGCGACCCGGGTCGCGGCCCTCATTTCGGGGAACGTGCACATGGCCTACCCGGTGCCGGTGCAGGACTGGCAGCGGCTCGCGGATGCGGAGGGCGTCAAGCCGCTCACCGGCCCCGAGGCACGGACCATCTTCCTCGGACTCGATCAGATCCGCGACGAGCTCCTCTACTCGAGCGTCAAGGGCAAGAACCCGCTCAAGGACCTTCGGGTCCGCCAAGCGTTCATCCATGCCATCGACATCGACGCGATCCGCAAGAAGGTCATGCGCGACGCGAGCGTGCCCGCGGGCCTGATGGTCGCCCCGCAGATCAATGGGTTCACGGAGTCGATGAACGATCGGCCGCCGTACGATGTCGCGAGGGCGAAGGAGCTGCTCGCCGAGGCCGGCTATCCGGACGGCTTCGAGCTCACCATGGACTGCCCCAACGACCGCTACGTCAACGACGAGCGGATCTGCCAGGCGGTGGCCTCGATGCTGGCCAAGATCGGGGTGAAGGTGACGCTCCTCGCGCAGACCAAGTCGAAGTACTTCGGCAAGGTGCTCGCCCAGAACGACTACGACACGAGCTTCTACCTGCTCGGCTGGACTCCCTCCACCTTCGACAGCCACAACCCCATCTCGGCGCTGATGGCCTGCCGGGGCGGCGAAGACCGGATCGGCGCGTTCAACCTGGGCGGCTACTGCAACCCGCGGATCAACGAGCTTGCGGCGATGATCCAGTCCGAGACGGACCAGGCGAAGCGCCAGGCGATGGTCGAGGAGGCGTTCCGGATCCACAAGGAGGAGGTCGGCCACATTCCGCTCCATCAGCAGCCCTTGTCCTGGGGGGTGTCGGAGCAGGTGGACCTGGTCCAGCGCCCGGACAACGTGCTCGATCTGCGCTACGTCACGGTGCAATGACCCCGGGACGCGGGAGGGGGACTCCGCCTCCCCCTCCCGCACCCTCGCGGCGCCACCGCTTCTCTTGCGGAGTTCCCGGGGTGAGGGACGGCGTTTCCCTTCGGTCCCGCTTCGAAGACCGAAGGGGCTCCTGACTGCGCACGAAGCTCGGGCCGGGCTCCGGAGCATTCCGGGAACCCGTGCTTCCGGAAGGCACGACTTCCCGGGAGAGCGGATTTCCCGCCCGCGGCCCCAACCCGAGCTTCACGCGCAATCCGCAATGGGCTCGAGCTGAATGCCGGCCTTCCTGTTTCGGCGCTTCCTCCAGTCCATCGTGGTCATGCTGGCCGTTGCGCTCATCGCGTTCGGCCTCTTCCGGTACGTCGGCGACCCGATCAACAACCTGGTCGGCCAGGACACGACCCTCGAGGAGCGTGAGGAGCTTCGCGAGCGCCTCGGCCTCAACGACGCCTTCATCGTCCAGTTCGCGCGCTTCGTCCGCGACGCCTCGATTGGGGAGTTCGGGTTCTCGTACCAGCACCGGCGCCCGGTGCGGGAGATCGTCGCCGAGCGGCTGCCCGCGACCCTCGAGCTGTCGTTCGTGTCCGCGCTCCTCGCCTTGCTCGTCGGCGCCCCGATGGGCGTCTACACCGCGCTCCGGCGCCACGGGATCCTCTCCCGCGGGTTCATGACCCTCTCCCTCGTCGGGGTATCGCTGCCGACGTTCCTCATCGGCATCCTGCTCATCCTCTTCTTCGGGGTCATCCTCCGCTGGCTGCCGACCTTCGGCCGGGGCGAGGTGGTCGCCATCGGCTGGTGGACGACCGGGTTCCTGACCGGGTCCGGCCTCAAGTCCCTCATCATGCCGTCCATCACCCTCGCCCTGTTCCAGATGACCCTCATCATGCGGCTCATCCGAGCGGAGATGCTGGAGGTGCTCCGAACCGATTTCATCAAGTTCGCCCATGCGCGCGGCCTGCCGGCGCGCTCCGTCCATTTCCGCCATGCGCTCAAGAACACGATGGTGCCGGTCATCACCATCACCGGGCTTCAGCTCGGCTCCATCATCGCCTTCGCGATCATCACCGAGAGCGTGTTCCAGTGGCCGGGGATGGGGCTCCTCTTCATCCAGGCCATCGGCGAGGTCGACATCCCGGTGATGGCCGCGTATCTGGTGCTGATCGCGTTCTTCTTCGTCGCCATCAACCTCGTCGTCGACATCCTCTACTTCGTCGTGGACCCGCGCCTGCGTGCCGACCGGGCGACCGCGAACGGGCACTAGGGCACGCGGGGGTGGAGTGATGGCGGCGATGGAGCGCATCCGCGAGACCGGGTTCGGCGATCGCATCCGCCGCGCCCTCGACAGCGACCTCTGGTACAGCTTCACGCGATCGCCGGTCACCGTCGTCTCGGCGGCGGTTACCGCGTCCATCCTCCTCGCGGCGGTGTTCGCGCCGTGGGTCGCTCCGCACGATCCCTTCGACCTCGCGAGCATCGATCTCCTCGACGCGAGCCTCCCGCCGGTGTGGATGGCGGACGGGGACACGAGGTTCCTCCTCGGGACCGACGACCAGGGCCGGGACGTCTGGTCGACGATCCTCTTCGGGGCCCGGATCTCCCTCGTCGTCGGCTTCGCGTCGGTGATCTTCTCCCTCGTGCTCGGGGTCGGGCTCGGGCTCGTCAGCGGCTACGTCGGCGGGCGGCTCGATGCCTTCATCATGCGGGTCGCGGACGTGCAGCTCTCGTTTCCGGCGATCCTGATCGCGCTCCTCGTCGACGGGGTCGCGCGCTCCGTGCTGCCCCGCGACCACCACGACGAGCTCGCGTTCTACGTCCTCATCTTCGCCATCGGCGTCTCCGGCTGGGTCCAGTACGCCCGCACCGTCCGGGGCTCGACCCTGGTCGAGAAGAACAAGGAGTACGTGCAGGCGGCGAGGGTCATCGGCATCCGGCGCGGCACCATCCTCCTGCGGCACATCCTCCCCAACGTGATGGGGCCGGTGCTGGTGATCGCCACCATCCACCTCGCGGTCGCGATCATCACCGAAGCGACGTTGAGCTTCCTCGGCGTCGGGGTGCCGCCGACCACCCCTTCACTCGGTACCCTCATCCGGGTCGGCAACGACTTCCTCTTCTCGGGCGAGTGGTGGATCACGATCTTTCCGGGGCTCGCGCTGGTGGTGCTGGTGCTCGCCGTCAACCTCCTCGGCGACTGGCTCCGCGACGCGCTCAACCCGAAGCTCAGGTGACGAGGGCGGCGGGGACGATGGCGACGACGGCGACGGCGACGGCCCTTCTCGACATCCGGAACCTGCGGGTCGAGTTCCCGAGCCGCCGCGGCAGCCTCGTCGCCGTCGACGACGTGTCGCTCGCCGTCGAGCCGGGCGACATCCTCGGGGTGGTGGGAGAATCGGGAGCCGGGAAGTCGACGGTCGGAAACGCGGTCATTGGGCTCCTCGAGCCGCCCGGGGAGATGACCGCGGGCGAGGTCCATCTCGCGGGACGGCGCATCGACGACCTCGAAGACGCGGAGAAGCGCAAGCTCCGCGGCAAGCGGATCGGGATGATCTTCCAGGACCCGCTGACGAGCCTGAACCCCCTCCAGACCATCGGGCAGCAGCTCGTCGAGACCATCGACCTCCACCTCGGGACGGGCGAGGCGACCGCGAAGCGGCGCGCCGTGGACCTCCTCCGGCAGGTCGGGATCCCCGAGCCCGAGCTCCGCGTGAAGCAGCACCCCCACCAGTTCTCGGGGGGCATGCGCCAGCGGGTGGTGATCGCGCTCGCCCTCGCGGCGGAGCCCGACGTGATCATCGCCGACGAGCCGACGACTGCCCTCGACGTCTCGATCCAGGCCCAGATCCTCGACTTGATGCGGGCCCTGTGCAGGGAAGAGAACGTCGGGATGATGCTCATCACCCACGACATGGGGGTGATCGCCGACGTCACCGACCGGGTCGCGGTGATGTACCGGGGGCGGCTCGTCGAGCACGGCGCGACGGAGCAGGTCCTCGGGCGCCCGGAGCACCCCTACACCCGGAGCCTCATCTCCGCCGTGCCGCGCCCGGACGTCAAGCTGGTGCGGTTCCCGCTCGTCACCTACATCGAGGACGCCGGGGAGACACCGCGCAACATCGACGTCGAGCGCCACTGGCTGGGACAGGCGCGCGACTTCGAGGGGGCGGGGGGAGCGGCGGCGGCCGGCGGCCCGCTCATCTCGCTCGAATCGCTCCACATGCGGTTCACCACCCGGCGCTCGTTCCTCCGGAGGAACCGGGTCTACCTCGATGCGGTGCGGGACGTCTCCCTCGACATCCACGAAGGCGAGGTGTTCGGGCTCGTGGGGGAGTCGGGCTCGGGCAAGTCGACGGTCGCGCGCATGATCTGCGGCCTGCATGCCCCCGTCGCGGGGGCGATCCGTTTCGCGGGGACGGAGCTGACCGCCCTGCGACGGGAGGCCGACCTCGACCCGTTCC
>JAJECB010000040.1 GCA_022822245.1 Gammaproteobacteria bacterium | reverse complement strand
TCGCGTCCAAGGCGAAGCGCCAACGACAGCGCGACAATGGCCAAATGCCGCGACAAACGGCCGCGGCGGCGCCTGCGAAAGCCGGTGGCACTTGACCGTGGGCCGTGATCCGTCGACGAAAATCAGAACGAATTTACCGTGGCGCGGCCGCCTATCGAGGCCTCGCGAACGCTTCGAGGGGCACCTCGGCCCGGCCTTCCGGCTTCCAGCCGTGACCGTGCACGAGCTCGACGGTTGCGGTTACCCGGCCCGACGGCAGCCGGCCTTCGTAGGCATCCACGAGCGCCTGGAGCCTCCGGGGGGTGGTAAGCCCGGGAGGACGGTCCGCAAGGGGGTTGGCGGTCCCGAGGCCCCGCAGGTCGCGAAGAAGTGCGGGGACGTCGGGCCAAGTGACGCTGATTCGCTCCGCATCCATGACCACATCCGCGAATCCCGCCTTCACCATTGCGTCGCCGACGTCGTGCATATCAATAAAATCAATAATGTGAGAACGGTTGTCGACCCGTTCCCAGCTTCTTCGAAGCTCCGCGAGGGTGCCCGGCCCAAGGGTCGTGAACGCGATGAGCCCGCCGGGACGAAGGACCCGCCGGCTCTCCCCGAGGACCGGCCCGGAATCGGAAAACCAGAAAAGGCCGAGATTGGAAGTCACGAGGTCGGTGGATTCGGCGGCGAGGGGAAGCGCGAGGGGACTCGCCGCGACGGCCTGGATCCGGCTGGCGCGACCTGTTTCGGGCAATCCCGGAACGTACCCGCAGGAAAGGATCCGCGAAGCGGGGAAACGCTCGGACAGACGGCCCGCGAATCCGCACTGCATCGCGAGGTCGACCACCCAGCGAGGTTCCAGGCGCACCGGGTCGAGATGGTCGAACAACCTTTCCCCCGTCTCCGCGCACAGCCTTTCGGCGGCGGCGGGATCCCCGCGGCGGCGCGCGAGGCGAGACCGGGCGAGAGCGGCACGGCGGCGGACTTCGGTGAGGCTCGGCTGGCCTTCGTTCACGGAATGGCCCGCCCCTACAATGGCGCCCGCGCGGGGGAAAGGCCGCGGCCGGGCGGAACCACGGCGGGACCGGTGGCGGATCGAGCTCGTCCTCGTGCGCCGGTCCCCGCCTCGAACCCGGGCTCGGCGCAGGCCGCTCGGCCGGGCGGCGGGGGGCCGGGAATCGCGTGCTCCGGGGTGGCGGAGAGGAGTCGATGCGGCAGGGACAACGAAACCAGAGCCCCTCCCGAATGGTGCTGGAACGGCTCTTCCCGAGAACCTGCAGCCTCTGCGGCGAGATCGGCTCGCACGAGGACCCCTGCACCGATTGCGTGCGCTCGCTCGATGCGCTTCTCGATGGTACCGCCTGCCCGCGCTGCGCGGCGCCGCTCATGGTGACCGCCGGGGAGGTGCCGCCGACGGCCGTCGGACCCGCCCTCACGCCGTGCGTCGCTTGCCTCAGTCATCCTCCCCCCTTCGATCGGGTGGTCGCACCCTGGAGCTTCGCCCCACCGCTGAGCGGCCTCATCCATCGCATGAAATACCGCCGGGACCTCGCGGCAGCCGCCGCGCTCGGAAGGCTTCTCGCCCGGGAGGTGAAAGCTCGGCCCGGCGCCAGCCTGCCGCCCGGCGCGGTGATTGGAGTGCCTCTTTCGCGGCGGCGCCTCCTCCACCGCGGATTCAACCATGCCGCGGAGCTCGCCGCCATCGTCCGCCGGGCGCTGGGACTCCGGACGGTCCGGGGCGTGCGCATCGCCCGGCGCCACACGCCACCCCAGGCGAAGGCCGACAGCGTGGCGGAGCGCCTCGCGAACGTCGACGGCGCGTTCACCGTTCGCCGGTGGCCTGCGGGTCTCCGCGAGGTCGCGATCGTGGACGACGTCCTGACGACCGGCGCCACCGCGTCGGCGCTGGCCGGCGCCCTCCGGGATCAGGGCGTGGAGCGGATCGAGGTGTGGTGTTGCGCCCGTACACCCCTCTCCTGAGCTGGCGCTGCGCACCGTCCTCCCCGGTTCCCCGGCGGCGACCGGTGCCGCCCGCCGGTTTGCCCGGGTCGACCGACGCCGGGGCCGCGCGGAGGCCGAGTCACGCAGGTTGCACCCGCAACCCGGCATGCCGCCGAGAACCGGCGAGGTGCCTGCTTTCTGCTATCTTTCGCCCGGTCCGACGACGGCACCACGAGCGTCGGCGGTATTCGACATGCCACCCGGGGAACCAGACATCATGAGCAATCGGCTCGAAGGCAAGGTCGCATTCATCACCGGCGCGGGGACCGGAATCGGTCGCTCAGCGGCGGAACTGTTCGCCAGCGAGGGCGCGCGCGTCGTGGTGGCCGAGATCGATCCCGCATCCGGCGCGGAAACAGCGGAGGGAATCAGGGCCGCAGGCGGGGAAGCTCTCTGGGTGCGGACCGACGTCACCGATGCCGGGAGCATCCAGGCCGCCCTCGACGAGGGGGTGGAGCAATTCGGACGGCTCGACGTGCTCTACAACAACGCGGGCGGCTCGACCCAGGTCGACGGGCCGGTCACCGAGGCGCCGGAGGAAGAGTTCTGGCGAGTCATCCGCCTCGATCTCTTCGGCACCTTCCTCGGCTGCAAGTACGGGATCCCCAAGCTCATCGAGGCCGGAGGCGGCTCGGTCATCAACACCTCGTCCAATGTCGCCCTCATGGCCCTCCGCGGGCGCGACTGCTACACCGCGGCGAAGGGCGGCGTGGCCAGCATGACCCGTTCGATGGCGGCGGAGTACGCGGAGCATGGGGTCCGGGTGAACGCGGTCGCTCCCGGGGCAACGCGAACGGAGCGCGTCGCCGCGCTGGCCGAAGCGAACGAGCATGTCGACCGGATGGTGCGCGAGAGCGCGCTCCTTGGCTGGTGCCATCCCCGGGACATCGCGAACATGGCGCTCTATCTCGCCTCGGACGAGTCGAGGGTGACGACCGGACAGATCCTCTCCGTGGACAGCGGGGTTACGGCCTGACCCGGCGCTGCGCTCCCCCGCCCGGAGGGGACGGGTTCGGAACGTCAGGCGTCGATGTTCGCGACCGAGAGGGCGTTCGATTCGATGAAGTCCCGCCGCGGCTCCACCTGATCTCCCATCAGGGTGGAGAACAGGTCGTCCGCAGCCACCGCGTCCTCGATCTGAACCCGGACCAGCCGCCGGCGGGCCGGGTCCATGGTCGTCTCCCAGAGCTGGTCGGGATTCATCTCCCCGAGGCCCTTGTAGCGCTGGATGCTGAGGCCTCGGCGCGCCTCGGCGGTCAGCCAGTCGAATGCGGACTTGACGTCGGGCACCCCCGCCTGGCGGTCGCCTCGCTCGACCCGGGCGTCGGCCCCGAGCCGCGCCAGGAGATCGCGCGACATCCGGTTGAGGGCGCGGTAGTCGGATGAACGGAAGAAGTTCCCCGAAAGCTCCCGCTCCACTTCGACTCCGTGCACCCGGGCGTAGACGAGCGCGGTAAAGCTCTCCGCGCCGTTGCGCTCCAACTCCACCCGATAGGGAGTCTCCTCCTCACCGAGCTCTTCCTCGAGCCCGGAGAACCACTGCCGGAGCGCATCCGGATCCCTCATCTCCTCCTTCGAGAGCTGAGGCATCCGCCCCAGAGCATCGACGACGTCCGGAAACAGGATCCTCGCGACCCGGGCCCGGATCTCCGACATGGCCAGGTATTCCTCCGCAAGTTCTTCGAGTCGCTCGCCGGCAAGGGGTTCGGCGCCCGAATCGCCACCATTGGCGAGATTGGCGGCAAAGGCGTCGTCGGCACCTCGTCCGGGATGGATCCGCGCGTTCGCCATCCCGAGCTCCAGCAGGTACCTGTCGAGCTCGGCATCGTCCTTCACGTAGCGCTCGTTCCGGCCCGATCGAGCCTTGTACAACGGCGGTTGCGCAATGAAAACATGACCATTTTCAATAAGTTCTGGCATCTGACGATACATGAAGGTAAGGAGAAGGGTCCGAATGTGGGATCCGTCGACATCCGCATCGGTCATCAGGATGAGGCGGTGATACCGGAGCTTCTCGAGGTCGAACTCATCGCGTCCGATTCCGCAGCCGAGAGCGGTGATCAGGGTGCCGACCTCGACCGAATTCAGCATTCGATCGAACCGGGCCTTCTCCACGTTGAGGATCTTGCCCTTGAGGGGAAGAATCGCCTGGTTGCGCCGGTCACGCCCCTGCTTGGCCGACCCTCCCGCCGAATCACCCTCGACCAGAAACAGCTCGGAGTTCGCAGGGTCCTTCTCCTGGCAGTCGGCGAGCTTTCCCGGCAACCCGGCCACGTCGAGGGCCGTCTTCCGGCGCGTCATCTCGCGGGCCTTGCGTGCCGCCTCCCGGGCTCGCGCGGCCTCGACGATCTTCTGGGTGAGGAGGCGCGCCTCGGTCGGCCGTTCGAGAAGGAACTCCGACAGCTTCTCCGCAACGCTCGATTCGACGATCGACTTCACCTCCGAGGAAACGAGCTTGTCCTTGGTCTGGGAAGAAAACTTCGGGTCCGGCACCTTGACCGAAAGCACCGCGGCGAGCCCTTCGCGCATGTCGTCGCCGGT
>JAJECB010000234.1 GCA_022822245.1 Gammaproteobacteria bacterium | reverse complement strand
GGCGATCGCCTCGTCGAGGGCGAGGTTGCAGACGCCGACCTCGTTCAGGGCGAGGGTCCGGGCCGCGACGTGCTCGAGGGTGCCGACGTCGATCCGGTACCGCAGGGCGGTGACCTGGGCGGTCGTCAGCCGGGTGCCGATCTTCAGCAGGTACTGGCGTTCCGGGAGCAGCGGTTCCTCGTGCATCCAGAGGAGGTGGGCGGCGAACTGATCGGTGGCGGCGGGCAGGTTCGCGGCTCCGGCGAGGAGGTCGCCCCGGCCGACGTCGATCGCGTCGGCGAGGACGAGGGTCACCGACTGGCCGGCGAACACCGCGTCGAGGTCCCCGTCGCGGGTGACGATCCGCTCGACCGTCGATTCCCGCTCCGAGGGACAGGCGACCACGCGGTCGCCTGGCCGAACCGTCCCCGAGGCGACGGTGCCGGCGAATCCGCGGAAGTCGGGGTCAGGCCGGTTCACCCACTGGACCGGCATCCGGAAGGGTCGCGCGGCGAGGTCCGCCGACACCTCGATGGTCTCCAACCGGTCGAGGAGGGCCGGGCCCCGGTACCACGGCATCTCGAGGCTCGGCGCGAGGACGTTCGCCCCGGTGAGCGCGGAGACCGGCAGGCAGTGCACGTCGCCGATCCCGAGGCCGTGGGCGAAGGTCCGGTACTCGCCGGCAATCGCCTCGAAGCGCGCCCGGTCCCAGCCCACGAGGTCCATCTTGTTGACGGCGAGGACCACGTGGCGGATGCCGAGCAGGGAGACGATGAAGCTGTGGCGACGGGTCTGGGGCGCGACCCCCCGGCGGGCGTCGACGAGGATGATGGCCGCCTCCGCGGTCGAGGCGCCGGTCGCCATGTTCCGGGTGTACTGCTCGTGGCCCGGGGCGTCGGCGACGATGAACCGGCGCCGCGCGGTCGCGAAGTGGCGGTAGGCGACATCGATGGTGATGCGCTGCTCGCGCTCGGCCTGGAGCCCGTCGAGGAGGAGGGCGAGGTCGAGGTCGCCTCCCCGGGTGCCGAACTTCCGGCTGTCGGCGGCGGCGGCCGCGAGCTCGTCCTCGGGGACGAGGCCCGAGTCGTGGAGCAGCCGGCCGATGAGGGTCGACTTGCCGTCGTCCACCCCGCCGCACGCTACGAACCGGAGGAGGTCCTTCTCCGCCTCGGCGGCGAGGAGGGCGTCGAGGTCACCGGACTCCGGACCACTCTGCCGCGGGCGGTCCATCAGACCCCCGTCCCGCATCGCTCCAACACCATCAGAAGTAGCCCTCCTGCTTCTTCTTCTCCATCGAGCCGGTCTGGTCGTGGTCGATGACCCGGCCCTGCCGCTCGGAGGCGGCGGCGAGGCGCAGCTCCCGGATGACGGCGGGCAGATCGCGTGCCTCGGACTCCACCGCCCCGGTCAGGGGCCAGCAGCCGAGGGTGCGGAACCGGACCATCCGGGTCTCGACCCTCTCGCCGTCCGCGAGGGCCATGCGCTCGTCCACCCGCATGACGAGCGTCCCCTCGCGCTCGACCACCGGGCGCGGGGCCGCGAAGTAGAGGGGGACGACCGGGATCCCTTCGAGGTGGATGTAGTGCCACACGTCGAGCTCGGTCCAGTCCGAGAGCGGGAAGACGCGGATCGACTCCCCGGGGTTCACCCGGGGGTTGTAGAGCCGCCAGAGCTCGGGGCGCTGGCGCCGCGGGTCCCAGCGGTGGGAGGCGGTGCGGAACGAGAAGACCCGCTCCTTGGCGCGCGAGCGCTCCTCGTCGCGCCGCGCGCCGCCGAACGCGGCGTCGAAGCCGAACTTCTCGAGCGCCTGCCGCAGCGCCTGCGTCTTCATGACGTCGGTATGGAGGGCCGACCCGTGGGTGAACGGCCCGATCCCCCGCTCCACGCCCTCCGGATTGACGTGGACCAGGAGCTCCATCCCGTGCTCCGCGGCCATCCGGTCCCGGAAGGCGTACATCTCCGGGAACTTCCAGGTGGTGTCGACGTGCAGGAGCGGGAAGGGGGGCGGCGACGGGTGGAACGCCTTGCGCGCGAGGTGCAGCATGACCGACGAGTCCTTGCCCGTCGAATAGAGCATCACCGGGTGGCGAAGCTCGGACACCACCTCGCGCATGATGTGGATCGACTCCGCCTCGAGCCGGCGGAGGTGGGGGAGGCGCGGCGGCGGGCCGGACACGGGCGGCTTCTTCTCGTGATGGACCCGGCGCGGAAGCCGGGTCAGGCCGCCGCCCGCTCGCGGACGCCCACCACCCGGGTCTCCGCGCTCGGGCGCCCCGCGACCTCCGCGAGCGCCTTCACGAGGAGCGAGCGCGCGACCCGCATGCGGTAGGCGGCGCTCGCCCGGTGGTCGTCGATCGGTGAGAAGTCCTCGGCGAGGGCCGCCGCGGCGGCGGGCCACCCCGCGGGATCGTCGAGTCGAAGGCCGGCGGCGGCCCGTTCGGCGCAACGGGCCCGCTTCGGGGTGGCCGCCATGCCCCCGTAGGCGATGCGCGCCTCGACGACGCGATCTGCCTCGACGCGCAGCCGGAAGGCGCCGAGGAGGGCGGAGATGTCCTGGTCGAAGCGCTTCGAGACCTTGTAGCAGCGAAAGCGCTCCGCCGGCCCCGGGCGCGGGACGACGATGCGGGTGAGGACCTCGCCCGGCTTGCGGTCCTGGCGGCCGTAGTCGATGAAGAAGTCCTCGAGGGGCAGGGTCCGCCGCGCCGCGCCGAGGCGGAGCTCGATCATGGCCCCGAGGGCGATGAGCACCGGCGGGGAGTCGCCGATCGGGGAGCCGTTGGCGATGTTGCCGCCGATGGTGCCCGCCGCGCGGACCTGCTTCGAGCCGAGGCGGCGCAGCATCTCCCCGATGTCGGGGTCGAGGGCGCGGAGGGCCGGCTCGGCCTCCGCGTAGGTCGCGGCCGCGCCGATCTCCACTCGGTCGCTTCGCTCCCGGACCTCGTGCAGCGAGGCGACGCGTCCGGTGTGCACGATGCGGGGCAGGTCGCGGAGCTGCTTGGTGATCCAGAGCCCCACGTCGGTGGCCCCGGCGACGAGGGTCGCGTCCGGGTAGCGGGCGGCGAGCGCCGCGAGGGCGTCCTCGGTGGCGGGAGCGGCGAAGAACGCGTCCTCGTTGCCGGCGAAGATGTGGTCGTCCTCGTCGGCCGCGAGGTCGGCGAGCCGGCGCGCGGTCTCGGGGGCGCGCTCGGCATACGCGTCATCCGCCTCGCCCGTGCAGCACGCGAGGGCCGCGTCCGCGATTGGGCGGTAGCCGGTGCAGCGGCAGAGGTTGCCGGCGAGCCAGTCGTTCACCGTCGCCCGGTCCGCCCGCACCCCCGCGTGGTAGAGGGCGAAGAGGCTCATCACGAACCCCGGGGTGCAGAACCCGCACTGCGAGGCGTGGGTGTCGACCAGCGCCTGCTGCACGGGATGGAGCCGGCGGCTCGACGCCGCGAGGTCGTCCGCGGTCACCACCTCCGCCCCGTCCACCATTCCGAGGAGCTGGATGCAGGCGTTCACCGGCTCGTAGACCGGGCGGCCGTCCCGGAGGCGTCCGACGGCCACCGTGCACGCCCCGCAGTCGCCCTCCGCGCAGCCCTCCTTGGTGCCGAGCGCGCGCTCGTGGAGGCGCAGGTGATCGAGCAGGGTCTCGGCCGGCGCGAACCCGCGCCGTTCGACGACCCGGCCGCGCCGGAGGAAGCGGACGACGTCGCGCGGCACGGCTCAGCTTCCCCGGTAGGTCGAGTACCCGTAGGCCGAGAGCAGCAGCGGCACGTGGTAGTGCTGCGCGGGGTCGGCGATGCCGAAGCGGACCGGGATCTCGTCGAGGAAGAGAGGGTCCGCCTCGATGCCGTGTCGTGCCTTGAGGTACGCACCGACCTGGAAGCGGAGCTCGTAGCGCCCGGCGGCGAGGGCGTCGCCCTCCAGCAGGGGCGAGTCGGCGCGCCCGTCCGCGTTGGTGACCACCGCGGCGAGGCGTCTGGGTTCTCCCCCGCCCGATCCCGGAAGCCCCCAGAGCTCGATGGCGAGACCGGCGGCGGGTCCCCCCGCCATCGTGTCGAGCACATGGGTGGTCAGTCGGCCCATTCCCGACGTCTCCTGCGTTTCGTCCGTGGCCGGCCGGCGGCTCGGGCGGCGGTTCGCCCGCCGTCCCGCCCGGCCCGCACGCGATTATCCCAGCCGCGCGCAGGCCGCACAAAGGAAGGACGGGCGGTCGGTCGATCGGGCGCCGGGGGGGACGGGCGCGGGGTTCCGCTCCGCCCGGCCGTCGGGCATGATGACCGCCCGCCCCGATCCCGAACCGGCCGCGACGATGGATGAAGGGAACGTGTACCGGCCGCGCGACGCGGACGCCCATCCCCCGTACCGCCACCCCGCCTACCGCTCGACCGCGCTCCGCGCGCCGAGCCTGCCGCCGGTCACGATCGGCCAGACCCTCTCGGAGGTCACCGGCCCCGGACGGCTGCCCGGCGCGGACGGCGACGACGCGGACCTCACCCGCAACGCGCGCGCCGGCGGCGTGCCCCAGGGAGAGCGAATCGTGGTGAGCGGGCGGGTCCTCGACGAGGGCGGGCGCCCGGTGCCCGACACCCTCGTCGAGATCTGGCAGACGAACGCGGCGGGGCGCTACCGCCATCCCGCCGATGGCCACGATGCGCCCCTCGACCCCAACTTCTCCGGTGAAGGCCGGACGCGGACGGACGGGGAGGGGAGGTATCGCTTCGTCACCGTGAAGCCGGGCGCCTATCCGTGGGGTAACCACCACAATGCGTGGCGCCCGGCGCACATCCACTTCTCGCTGTTCGGTCCGGCGTGGGCGACGCGGCTCGTGACCCAGATGTACTTTCCCGGAGATCCGTTGCTCGCCCTCGACCCGATCCTCGAGGCTGTTCCCGGCGACGAGGCCCGGGCGCGTCTCGTGGCCGCGTTCTCGCTCGAGGTCACCGAGCCCGGCCGGGCGCTCGGCTACGAGTGGGACATCGTGCTGCGGGGGCGGTTCGAGACCCCGGCGCTCGGCTAGGCGCGGATCGGCGGGCAGAGGCGGGGCAGGGGCGGGGCAGATGCGGCGAACGCCATGTCCGTTCCACCGGCGCGGGGAGGGGGAGCCGGAGCCATGACCGCGCGCCGCCCGCCGTCCGGTGCGCGCCGGGGCCAGACCCACGCGCAGACCCCCGCTCAGACCATCGGGCCGTTCTTCGCGCCCGCGCTCCTCGACCGCGGCCGGGGGGTCGGGGAGGTCCGCGTGCCGGACGGGGCGAGGGGGACCCGGATCCGGATCGAAGGCCGGGTGCTCGACGGCGCCGGCGAACCGGTATCCGACGCAATGCTCGAGGTGTGGCAGGCGAACGCGGACGGGCGCTATGACCACCCCGCCGACACGCGCGGGGACGCGGGCCTCGACGACGCGTTCCACGGCTTCGCGCGGCTCGGAACCGACGCGGCGGGCGGGTTCCGCCTGGAGACGGTGAAGCCGGGGCCGGTGCCGGGGCGCGGGAACGCGTGGCAGGCGCCGCACCTCAACCTCATCGTGTTCGCCCGGGGCCTGCTCCACCACCTCGCGACGCGGGTCTACTTCGACGACGAGGGCGCGGCCAATGCCGCGGACCCCGTCCTCCGCACCGTCGAGCCCGCACGGCGGGGCACCCTCGTCGCGACTCTCGACACGGCGCGCCCGAGCCCGATCCCCCTCGTCTACCGATTCGACATCCGCCTCCAGGGGGCCGGCGAGACGGTGTTCCTCGACTTCTGAGCCGGACCGGCTCGCCGGCTGCCACGGAGCCGCGGGTTCGGCGCGGCGCCTTGCCGCTGCGCCTCGGGTCCGCCCGGCCTCGAACCCGCTGCGCCGCCGGCGTGCACCCACGGCCCGCTCCCGGTTCCGGGCACAGGGCCTGTGGTAGGCTCGCTCCGGGCGGCGAACCGAGGGAGCACCCATGGCGAAGCGGCTGGACCGGGCGGCGGCCGACCAGTATCGCGAGGAAGGCTACTACTTTCCCATCGAGGTTCTCGACGCGGACGAGGTCGCCGCCAACCGCGCGCGGCTCGAGGCGTTCGAGGCGCAGCAGGGCCAGCCCGTCCACGGGCCGCAGCGCAGCAAGTCGCACCTGCTCTTCAAGTGGGTGGACGACCTCATGCGCCACCCCCGGATCCTCGATGCGGTCGAGGATCTCATCGGGCCCGACATCCTCTGCTGGAACACGATCTTCTGGATCAAGGAGGCGAAGAGCCCGAGCTTCGTCTCCTGGCACCAGGACGTCCGCTACTGGGGGCTCGACACCTCCGAACTGGTCACCGCATGGGTGGCGCTCTCCCCGGCCACCGAGGAGAGCGGCTGCATGCGGGTGCTGCCCGGCAGCCACCGCGAGGAGGTGCTTCCGCATCGCGACGAGTACCACGACGACAACCTCCTCACCCGAGGGCAGGAGATCGCGGTCGACGTCGACGAGTCGAAGACCGTCTCCATGGCCCTCGCACCGGGGCAGGCGTCGCTGCACAACGTGGGCCTCGCCCACGCCTCCGGCCCCAACCGCACCGACGACCGGCGGATCGGGATCTCCATGCACTACATCTCGACCCGCACCCGGCAGACGGCGGGCGAGTGGGACAGCGCGGCCCTCGTGCGCGGCGAGGACCGGTACGGCCACTTTCAACTCGCCCCGGTGCCGTCGCGGGACCTCGATCCCGACGCGATCGCGTTCCACGAGCGGGCGAGCGGGGCCCTCCGGGACATCCTGTTCCGCGATGCGGAGCGCGTGCGTCCCGTCGTCTGACCGGTCGGCGGTGACGAGCCGGCCCCGCGCCTCCCGAGACCCCCGGGGATGAAGCTGCGCGAAGGCGACCCGTGGATGCCCGCCGACGAGTACGGGCGCTCGCTGCGGGGGCTCTCCCTCAATCTCCTCGTCCGCGACATGGCGCGCGCCCTCGACTTCGCCCGGGAAGTGCTCGGCGTCGAGCCGGTCTACTCCGATCCCGACTTCGCGATGCTCCGGCACGGCCCTTCGGAGTGGATGCTCCACGCCGACCACACCTACCGCGACCATCCGCTCCACGGAAGCCTCGCGGCCGACGACGCGCGGGGCATCGGAGCGGAGATCCGGCTCCACGACACCGACCCCGACGCGGCCGAGGCGGCGGCGCGAGAGCGGGGCGACCCGATCCTCGCCGGGGCGATGGACAAGCCCCACGGCGTGCGCGAGGTCTTCATCCTCGACCCGGACGGCTACCTCTGGGCAATCGACCGCCCCCTCGAGGAGGAAGCCTGACC
>JAJECB010000527.1 GCA_022822245.1 Gammaproteobacteria bacterium | reverse complement strand
GACCGCTTCCACGAGGCGCCGCCCGACGCACCCGAGAGCCCCTACCGGGCGCTCGACGACCTCCTGCGCGAATCGGACATCGTGACCATCCACTCCAACCTGGACGAGAGCTCCCGGCATCTCGTGGGAGAGCGCGAGATCGGTCTCATGCGCGAGACCGCCTGTCTCGTCAACACCGCGCGCGGCCCCATCGTGGACCAGCGCGCCCTCGCCGCCGCCCTCCACGCGGGGGTCATCGCCGGGGCGGCACTGGACGTGCTCGAGGACGAGCCGCCGGATCCGGACGATCCCATCTTCCGCGCCCCAAACGTGATCATCCTGCCCCACATCGGCACCGCGACCGAGGAGACCCGCCGCGCCATGCGCGAGCTCGCGGTGGAGAACCTCCTCGCCGTGCTGGACGGCCGCCCGCCGCCCGCGTGCGTGAATCCCGAGGTGCTCTCCCGGCCCTGACCCGCTTCCGTCACCAATTTGCCAGTTCGGGGAGCGCTTCCGGCGAGAGGAGAGGCACGCACGCCGGCGCGGGTGGCGCCGAGGGGCGAGCGCAGCTCCCGCCTCCGGCGCTCGCATGTACCGAAAAGCTGAACGTCGTCGAGGGGATCCGTCATGTCCGATTCGTTCCCGCATCTCTTCAGCCCCATCGCCATCGGGGCGTATACGCTCAAGAACCGGATCATGAACACGGGGCACGCCGCGCACTTCCAGACCGGGGACGGCCTTCCCACGCAACGCTACGTGGACTACGTCGGAGAGCGGGCGAAGGGCGGGGTCGGGATCGTGGTGACGGGGCACACCGTGCCGTACTACGACGGCGAGGTGTCGCTCTCGCTCGCGAGCTACGACGAGCGCATCGTGCCGGTGTACCAGCGGATGGCGGCCGCGACCCACGCATACGAGGTGCCGCTCCTTGCCCAGCTCGGGCATCGGGGGCGGCGGGTCGCGGACGCGGCAGCGTTTCTCACGCGGCCCTCGATCGCGCCGTCGGCGGTGCCGGCCCCCGACTTCTCCGCCCCCCAGCTCGTTCCCCACGCGATGACGATCGCCGAGATCGAGGAGACCCTCGAACAGTTCGCGGCCGCGGGGCGCCGCGCGGTGGCGGGGGACCTCGACGGGGTCGAGCTTGCAATCGGCATGGACTACCTCGTCCCCAACTTCCTGAACGCGCAATCGAACCGCCGGGAGGACCGCTACGGCGGCGCGACCCTCGAGGAGCGGATGACGTTCCTCTACGAGACGGTGGACGCGGTGCGGGGCGCGATCGGGCGGGGGCGCATCCTCGGCATCCGGATGTACGACGATCTCGAGGAGTGGGGCCTCCAACTCGACGAGTACCGCCAAGTCGCGCGCCTCCTCGAAGCGCACGGCAAAGTCGACTACTTCAACATGTGGCAGGGCATCGTGCCGAGCCCACGGAGCGGCCGCGCCCACTGGCCTGCGCACTACTACCCCCCGGGCGCGTTCGCGCACCTGCCCCGCGGGATCAAGGAACAGGTCTCGCTGCCGGTGGTCGGGACCGGCCGGCTCGATTCGCCCGCCGTCGCGGAGCGGTTCATCGCGGAGGGCGTCTCGGACCTCGTCGGGATGGCACGGGCGCTCATCGCCGACCCCCACCTCCCGAACAAGGCGCGGGAGGGCCGCACCGCCGACATCCGCACCTGCATCGCGTGCACCCAGAGCTGCGTCGGGCACATCTACGTGGGTCTGGGAGTGGGGTGCATCTACAACCCGGTCACCGGCCGCGAGGGGGAATGGGCGGTGCTGCCGCCGGCCGCGGAGCGCCGCCGGGTGGTGGTCGCGGGGGGCGGGCCGGCGGGCCTCGAAGCCGCCCGCATCGCGGCCGAGCGCGGGCACGAGGTGGTGCTGTTCGAGCGCGGGGGCCGTCTCGGCGGCCAGGTGAACCTCGTGATGCGGACCCCGGCGCGCGACAGCTTCGAGGAGATCATCCTCTTCTTCGAGCGCCAGCTCGACCGGCTCGGGGTGGATGTACGCCTGCGCACCGAGGCGGGGGTCGACGACATCCTCGCCGAACGCCCCGATGCGGTCGTGGTCGCGACCGGCTCGAACGCGTTTCGCCCCGAGGTCATCGGCAGCGACAAGCGCCACGTGCTGACCGCGCGCGAGGTGATCCAGGGCAATGCCGCGATCGGGGAGAGCGTGCTCGTCGTCGACACCCTGGGCCGGGCGGAGGCTCCCACCGTTGCCGAGCTCATCGCGGACACGGGCCGGAAGGTCGAGATCGTCACCGGACTCGCGTACGTCGGCTGCGAGATGCCGATACCGGCCTGGCACAACCTGACGGAGCGCCTCCTTGAGAAGAACGTGACCCTCACTCCGTTCACCGGGGTATGGGAGATCGAGGACGGCTCGGTGGACGTGTACAACGTCATCTCGTGGCAGCCGAGGACGATGGAAGGGATCGACACCGTCGTCTTCGCCGCGGGGGGCGTGCCCGAGGATGCCCTCGGCGGCGCCCTCGCGGACCGGCTGGCGGAGGTCCACGTGATCGGGGACTGCTACCAGCCGCGGGACATCGAGATCGCGGTCGTCGACGGACACCGCGCGGGCCGGGCGATCGGCGCCAGCGCGACCTGACGGGACATCGACCCCTCACCGGGCGCGGGCTCACGGCCCCAATTGCGACAGTTCCGGGATTCGGTGGCGGACAACGTGGAGCATCGACCCCGCGGATGGGCCACGCCACCGTCCGCGTCCCCGGCTCACGAAGCAGGGCCGGGACGGCCGGCCCCGTTCACGCCTCCGCCCGCTTCTCCTCCTCCACTGCCGCCTCGGCCTCCCACGCGTCGTAGTCGAGGTCCGGGTTCTCCCGGCGGCGGATGGCGTCGCGCTCGCGGCCCTTGAGGAGCGCGGTGAGCGCCTCGTTGTAGGGGGCGGCGAGGCCGAGCATGCGCGACTCGCGCACGAGCGCGCCGTTGATCGCGTCGATCTCGGTCCGCCGGGCCGACTCGACGTGCTGGAGCATCGACGGGCGGCTGAACTTGAGGCGGCAGTTCCGCTTGATGGTCGCCCGAACGTCCGCCTCCGCAATCGTGAGCCCCTTTGCCCGGACCAGGGCGAACGCCTCGTCCAGCACCCGGTCCTGGAGGGCGTCCATCTCGGGAAGCCGCGCGACCTCGCCAAGACGAAGGCCCGTCGTGGCACAAAGCGCGTTGATCGCGCTGTTGACGATGAACTTGGTCCAGATCTGGGCGTTCACGTCGTCCTTCACGTGGACCTCGAAGCCGGCCCGCTCAAGCGCCGCCGCGACCCGCTGCAGTCGGTTCGTCCGCCGACCGTCGAGCTCGCCGATCGAGGTCGGACCGCGGTGGGTCATCACCACGTGGCCGGGCGCCTCGACGAGGGCGCTGCACATGCTCGAGCCCCCGAGCACCCGCTCCGCCCCCAGCTCCTCCTGCAGCGTCTCGACGTTCCCGATCCCGTTCTGGAACGTGATCGCGCAGCCTTCCGGGGCGAGCAGTCGGTCCGCGGCTCGCGCCGCCTCCCGGGTCGCGTTGGTGTCGGTGAAGACGATGACGAGCTCGGCCCGGCCGCCGCCGGACGGCTCGAGCCCCTCCGGAGATTCGGCGGCGGGGAGCCGCACGACGTGCTCGCCGAACACCCCGGAGACGCGAAGCCCGTCCCGGCGGACGGCCTCGACGTGCTCGCTCCGGGCATCGAGCAGGCTCACCTCCTCGCCCGCCAACGCGAGCAACCCGCCATACGACCCGCCCATCGCCCCCGCTCCGACCACCACGATCCGCATCCGTCCGTCCTCCTCCTCGTTGGACCACTCGTGCGGCGAGACGCCGCCCGCCTTCATTCCAACCGCTCCGGCCCACCCGTGCAAGACGCGGGCGCTCCCGACCCTCACTTCCGGGGACGGTCGCCTTCCCGCCGCCGGCACCGGGCATCGGTGACCACGGCCCGTTCTCTCCCGGCCGCCGTACCGCATCGAACGGGGGCGATGGGATATGCTTGGACGCAGGCGGATGACCGGAGCAGGCCACGCATGAACGAATCGACCAAGGTGGGCGCCGCGTCCCTCGCGGAGTTCGTCCTCGCCACCCAGGACGCGGAGTTCGACGAGGGCGACGCGGAGCGCGTGACCAACCTCCTCGTCAACACGAAGGGAACCCTCGGCACCCTCGCCGACCGGCCCCGCTTCGACGCGGAGCCCGCGGAGGTCGCGACCGTGATGCGGCGGCTCGCACCCGGGGCGGGCGAGGCCGGCACGGACGGAGGCGCATCGTGACCTCGCCGGCCGAGCTCTCCCTCTGCGACGCCGCGGAGCGCATCCGCTCCCGCGAGCTCTCCTCGCGGGAGGTCACCGCCGCCTGCGTCGAGCGCATCGAGCGCCACGCCGGCGACCTCAACTGCTTCATCCGCTTCGACGCGGAAGAGGCCTTCGCCCAGGCCGACGCGGCGGATCGGGCCCTTGCGGCCGGCGAGCCGGCGGGGCCGCTCCACGGGGTCCCCCTCGCCCACAAGGACATGTTCTACCGGGCAGGGGTGGTCTGCACGTGCGGCTCGAAGATCCGGCGCGACTTCGTGCCGGACCGGACCGCCACCGTGCTCCGGCGGCTCGACGCGGCCGGAGCCCTCGACATCGGGGGGCTCAACCTCTCGGAGTTCGCGCACGGCCCGACCGGCCACAACGCCCACTTCGGGGCCTGCCGCAATCCCTGGAACCCCGCGCACATCTCGGGCGGTTCGTCGAGCGGCTCCGGGTCCTCGGTGGCCGCCCGGCTCGTCTTCGGGGCGCTCGGCTCGGACACGGGCGGCTCGGTTCGCCTCCCCGCCGCCGCCAACGGCCTCGTCGGCATCAAGCCGACCCAGACCCGGGTGAGCCGCCACGCGATGATGGGCCTCTCGTTCTCCCTCGACAACGCGGGGCCGCTCACCCGCACCGTGCGCGACGCGGCCCGCCTCCTCGGAGTCATCGCGGGACACGATCCGGAGGACGCGACGAGCAGCACGATGCCCGTCCCGGATTACGAGGCGGCTACCGAAGCCCCCGACGTCCGGGGGCTCCGGGTCGGGGTGCCGCGCAACTACTACTACGACACGGTGGCGGCGGAGGTGAAGGCCCTGCTCGACGGGTCGCTCCGGGAGCTCGAGGGCCTCGGGGCGGAGATCGTCGAGGTCACCGTGCCCCACCACGAGCACATCGCGCACCTCCAGCACATCGTCCAGACCTCGGAGGCGGCGACCCTGCACGCGGACTGGCTCGCGGGCCGCGCCGACGACTACGGCCCCCAGGTCCGGGCCCGGATCGTGCCCGGCCTCGCCACCCCGGTCACCTGGTACCTGCGCGCGCTCCAGCTTCGGCCCCGCCTCGTCGCCGACTTCGTGGAGCAGGTGTTCGGGTCGTGCGACGTCCTGCACCTCCCGGCGTTCCCGATGCCCATCCCGACCATCGAGGAGACCGATGTCGGGGCGTCGCGCGCGTTCACCCGGATCATCGCCGGCATCGTGCGCTGCACGCTTCCCATCAGCTTCCTCACCTGCCCGTCCATCGTGATGCCGTGCGGCTTCACCGCGAACGGGCTGCCCTGCTCGTTCCAGCTCGCCGGGCGGCCCTTCGACGAGGCGACCCTGTGCCGCGCCGCGGCCGCCTACGAGGCGGCCACCGGCTTCCCGGCCCGCGCCCCGGAGCTCTGATCCCGGACCCGGAGGTACATCGTTCTCGCGATGAGCGAGCAGGCCCTGGCCGATCTTCGAAGTACTGAAGTGGGGAAGATCTTCCGGGAACCGATGGTCGCCTTCGAGCTCTCGCCCCGCCACATGGTGCGCTGCGTCCGCGCCGCGTAGCGGCGCCGTTCGTTCCGGAGCCGGGACCACCGACGGGGGTTCCGTCGATGTGGTGGTCCCGCGCGGGTTCGACCCGGCCGGCGAGCCTACGCCGCGCCCGCCGCCTTCTTCGCCCAGTGGCGCTCGGCGAGACACCGATTCATGCGCTCATGGGCCCCGTCCGAGCCATCGTGGAAGGTGCCGAACAGGTGGTCGAAGATCAGCAGCCCGTCGCCGCCGCCGTAGTTGCACTCGAAGTACTTGTGATGGAGTAGAACCAGGACACCAGGGGAAACAGAAAGAAGAACACGTTCCATGGCCAGAAGTAGCCGGGCCAGCCAAGGAACCATTTCGCGATGGCGCCCGGCCGAGGGGGCCAGTTGAGAAAAATCGGCTTCTCGATGACGTAGGGCGGCCGCCAGTCGCCGCGCGCGTCGCGGACTCCGAGCGCGGTCTCGCTCATGATCGTCTCCCCCTCGATCTCGTTTCGCTGACGGTCCGGATCACCACGCGCACGAGGGGCAGGGGAGGGATTCAGTGCCAACCTGCCATGGACCCCATTCCCGCCGCAGGGCGCTCGCGCCAAGCGTGCGAGGCTCGGTCCTTCAACGCTCTTCCCTCCTTGCGAGGGCGTCAGCTCGGGCGCCCGACGACACCCCTGCGGTATGTAGCATGGATTGAGAAGCGCTCAAAACCGCCTCTTCGGCCTGCCGACGCACGCCGGAAGATCGCGCGGATTGCCGCACGCCGTCCACTTTCCCGCACGGGGGCGGGCTACGCGACGAGGCGGGAGGTCGGGACGATGTGGCGCTCGGGGGGGAGGTACAGGGTGGTGCGCTTGAGCCAGCGGAGGGCGTCGGGGTCGAACTCGTCGCGGCGGTGCATGAGGAAGCCGTTGTCCCACATGACGACATCGCCGATCTGCCACTCGTGGCCGTACACGAAGGGGGCTTGCGTCGCGTGGGCGCGGATCTCGGCGAGGAGCTCCCGGCCCTCGCCCTCCGGCCACCCCTCGATGCCGGCCGCGGTCACCGGGTCGAGGTAGAGGGCCTTCTCGCCCGTTACCGGGTGGACGTTGACGAGGGGGTGGGAGACGGGCGGGGTCCGGCGGCGGAGCTCCTCCGACATCGGCGCCTCGTCGTCGTAGGTGGACTGGCGAAGGAGGTAGTCGTAGACGACGTGAAGGGGCTCTATCCGGCGCTTCGTCGCCTCGGGGAGCGCCTCCCACGCGAGCTTGAGGTTCGCCCACCAGGTACGGCCGCCGGCGGGCGGCATCTCGACCATGTAGAGCATGCTCCCGGTCGAGGGGTTGGTGACGTAGCTCTGATCGGTGTGCCAGTCGAGCTCCCCGGCGCCGAGCCCGCCGATGGACTCGCCCCGGCCGTTTTGCATGTTCGAGATGTGGATGACGCCGGAGCGGTGCTTCGAGCCCCAGTCCGGCCGGACGCTGAGGTCGAGCTCTCCGAAGCATCGGCTGAAGGCGGCGTACTCCTCCTCGGACAGCGCCTGACGGCGAAACACGAGCACCCCGTGGCGGGACCACGCGTCGCGGAGCGCCTCGACGGTGGGAGCGGGAAGCTCGCGCCAGAGATCGACCCCCGACACCTCGCGGGCGAAGCTGTCGCCGACGGGCCGGATGTCCATCGTCACCTCCTCGCGTTCGACGTCCCCGGCCGCTTCTCCGCGCCGCCCCTCAGGCCACGCGCGCCGCGGCGGCGCGCGGGAAGGCGGGCGCGTAGCCGTGGGCGCGTTCGAGCTCCGACCGGACCGCCGCGCCGTCGGCGGCCGGGAGGGACCGGAACGGGGGGCGCACCGCCTCCCAGCCGGAATCGTCCCGGTAGTGGGCAACGATGTGCTTCAGGGTCGGGATGACCGGCTTCGCCTGGATGCACGCGCGCATCGCGGAGATCTCCGCCTGGAGATCGTCGGTGTCCTCGGCGCCCGCCTGCCAGGCATCGTGGACCGCGCGGATGCGGCGGGCGTTGACGTTCCCGGTCGCGGTGATGCAGCCGCCGCCGCCGTGGCGGAGGTTGTCGAGAAGGAACGTCTCGGAGCCCGAGAGCACCCGGAAGCCGGGGTACGCGGCGAGGAGGGCCTCGGAGTAGGACCAGTCGCCGGAGCTGTCCTTGAGCCCCACCACGACGCCCGGATATGCGTCGATGAGGCGCCCGACGAGTTCGACCGGGAACCCGATCACCGCCTGGGGGGGGATGTGGTAGAGGTAGACGCGAAGGCGCGCGTCCGCGATCCGGTCGATGACCTCGCGGAAGTGCTCGAACACCCCTTCGTCGCTCGCCCCCTTGAAGTAGAACGGCGGCAGGACCATGACCCCGCCGCAGCCGGCCTCCACCGCGTGGCGGCAGAGCTCCACCGTGTCCGGAATGGAGCAGAGCCCCGTCCCCGGCATGAGGCGGGCCGGGTCGATGCCCGCTTCGAGCAGCGCATCGAGGAGGCGCCGCCGCTCGGCGAGGCCGAGGGAGAGCGCCTCTCCGGTAGTCCCGAAGGGGGCGAGCCCGGTGCACCCGTCCTCGAGCAGCCACGCCGCGTGGTCCGCGAACCGCACCGGATCCGGGTCGAGGTTCGCGTCGTAGGGGGTCAGCACCGGCGCGATCACGCCGGAGAAGAGGTTGTCGTCACCCATGGTGTTCATTCTCCTTCCGCGCCGGGAATCACGGCCTCCGGCGTCTTCTCTGCCTGGGTAGCCGATCACTCTAGCGCCCGCTCGCACCCGCGTCGAGACCGTGGCCGCCCAGCCGCGCGCGAGCCGGCCGGTCCCGCACTCGCGCCGCGAACGGCCCGTTTAGAATGCGCCGGCCCCCTGGGCGCCGGCCCGCCGCCACTCGCGGCACCGCGGCGCCGGGACCCCCTGCACCGAACCCGGGAACCGAGATGACCGTCAACTTCGCCATGATCGCCACCGGCCGGATCGCCGACAACCAGCTCGCCCCCGCCGTCACCGAGGCGGAAGGGGCCCGGCTCTGGAGTGTCTTCTCGCGGGACCGCGGGCGGGCCGCGGAGTTCGCCGCCCGGCACGGCGCCGGATCCCCCGCGCCCGCCCACGACGACCTCGACGTGCTCCTCGCGGACCCCGAGCTCGACGCGGTCATCATCGCCTCCCCCGACAAGATCCACGCCGAGCAGGGGCTCGCGGCCGCCCGCGCCGGCAAGCACGTCTTCGCGGAGAAGCCCATGGTCACGGACCGGGCGGACGGCCGCGCCCTGGTGGACGCCTGCGGCGACGCGGGGGTGAAGCTCGGGGTCGCGTTCCACATGCGCTGGCACGCCGGGCACCGGGCCCTTGCGGAGGCGGCCCACGCCGGGCGTTTCGGCACCCTTCGCCACATGCGCGTCAACTGGACCCAGCGCCAGCCGGATGCCTCGAACTGGCGCGCCTCCCCCGAGGTCGGGCGCTGGTGGAGCCTCGGCGGGGTCGGCCCCCACTGCGTCGACCAGGTCTGCTGGTTCATGCAGCCCGAAGCGGGGGAGGTCAGGACGCTACGGAGCGTCATCGACAACTCGGTCTGGAACATCCCGCACGACGAGACCGCGGTCGTCGTCCTTCACTTCGAGAACGGCGCGACGGCGGAGATCTGCACCTCGATGCAGTTCGTCTCGCCGAAGCGAATGGAGGTCTACGGAGAGGAGGGCTGGGCCATTTGCGAGGAGACGTTCGGCTACGACGGCGACGGACGGATCTGGACCGACCGGGGCGAGCTCGACTTCCCGGTGCACAACCCCTATGTCGGAGAGGTGCGGGACTTCGTGCTGGCCGTCGAGGAGGACCGCAAGCCCGAGGTCGACGGCGAGGAGGGGCTTCGCAACGTCGACCTCCTCCTCCGCGCGGTCGGCGCCTGAGGAGTTCGACGAGCAGGCCGCCTCGATCCCCGAAGCTCCGGATTCACGCTTCCAGGCGCTCGGCAATCCACAGCTTGATGAGCGATTGCCTTGTAACCCCCAGACGTTTCGCCTGCCGATCGAGTCCTTCGACCACCCATGCTGGAAAATCCACGTTCACTCGTTTCGCCTGGGTGTTCGGCCGCGTGGCCCTGGACCAGTCGACATCAGCGTCCACGTCTTCGCCATCGTCGAACTTCCGATCGAATTCAGTCGCCTTCATAGCGTTCAATCTCCTTTCTGCGCGCGCGACGCACCGAGATGACTCGCACGTTGTCCCCGCGACGAACGCAGACCGCTGACCAGTGCCGCCCGCGAATCTTGCCGATTGCCAGGAAACGCGGCTCATCATCTGTCCTCGCCGGGGCTTCCAGCAGCCACGGATCGTTCCAGAGATCCTGTGCTTCCTCGAAGTCGACGCCATGCTTGGCCTTGTTCGCAGCGCTCTTGTCGGAGTCGAATTCGAAAGGCATACGCCCTTATAGTATAAAAAATATACCATTTCAACAACTGTTGAGGCGCACGGTGTCGCGTCCTCTCCCCCGAGCGACGAACGCATCGGACGCGGCGGCGGAGGCGGTCCGGGCCAGCGCGAATCAGGGCTCGTTGATGCGGTCGAGGGGGTAGATGGGGCGGCGGACGTTGCGGAAGTCGAGCATGGCGTAGTCGGAGGTGCACACTCCGGTGCCGGCGCACTCGATGATGTCGCGGGCGACGTCCGAGAAGCCGGCGCGGTAGTGGATGCGGCTCTTCAGCATGAGGAAGCGCCGCGCCCGCGGGTCGATCCCGAGGCTCAAGAAGCAGTTGAGGTCGTTCGGCTCGTGATGCCGGGAGATGACCACGATCTCGACGCGCCCGGTGTCGAGCACCACCGTCGGTCCCATGTTCATCTCGACGCCGGTCGAGGCGGGCCCGAGGTTGCGGAAGCGTCCGTCCGCGATGAGCTTGACCCGCCCCGTGACCTCGAGCGGCTCTCCGGCCATGTTGATGGCCGGCATGTCGATCTTGCCGCCGAGCATCACCGTCGCCTCCGTTCCGACGCCGGCCGCGATGAGCTCGCGCACCGCGCCCGGGTCGTGGATCGCGAACACCGCCACGTCCTCGAGCTCCGCCTCGAGGATCGCCCGAAGCACCGTCATTGAATCCATCGTCCCGCCGGAGGCCGCGTTGTCGTAGTGGTCGAGCAGGACCACCGGCCCGTCCCCGCGGGCGGCGGGATGGCGCGCGGGCGGGTCGACACCGTCGCCTGCCGCCCCCCGGGCGCGGGCGATCGAATCCGCGAGCGGCTCGATCCGGTAGACGAACGCCTCGCGATTGGTCCACGCGAAGTCGAGGAGCTCGTCGCGCATCCGTTCCGCCGCCGCCCGGTCGCCGTCCGTCACCACCACGCAGCCGAGCCCCGCGTTGGAGATGTCGGCATGCGGGAAGCCGGTGAAGAGACTGACCGCGATGGCACCGTCCGCCTCCATTTCCTGCGCCCGCGCCTGGAGCTCGCGGTTCGGGAAGTCGCCGCTTCCCTGCCGCATGACGTGGGGCAGCATCGGCCGGTTTCCCCACGCCGCGACCGGCCGCACCTCGCCCCGCAGCATCGCGAAGATTGGCCGCGCGGCCCGCACCCCGGTCTCGCGGTAGTCGATGTGGGGATAGGTCTGGTAGCCGGCGATGACGTCGGCGTTGTCCACCATCGCGGGGTAGAGGTTGGCGTGCATGTCGAGGGTCACCCCGATGGGGACGTCGGGCGCGATGGCCCGAATCCGCGCGAGCAGCTCCCCTTCCCCGTCCTCGTGCCGCTCGGTCACCATCGCTCCGTGGAGGTCGAGCAGGATTGCATCGCACCCGCCCGCCACCGATTCGAGGATCGCGTCGCAGATGTACTCGTAGGCGGCCGTGTGCACCGGACCGCTCGGGGGCGCGTTCGCGGCGATGACCGGCACGATCTCCGCCCCCGCCGCCTCCGCCTCGTCGATGAAGCCGGCCGTGCACGACCCCGTGCCCCGGTAGGCGGCGAGGATCTCGGCCCCCGCGAGCGGGCGTTCCGCCCCCTTCGAGAACCGGGCGAGATCGGTCGGGACCGGCGAGAACGTGTTCGTCTCGTGTTTCATCATCGCGAGGACCACGCGGGTCATGCCGTCACCTCCGTTTTCATTCGGACAATCCCGGTCCGCGACATCCGCTCGCGGCACCGAAGACGCGTCGTCGGCGCAAACCGACGTCAGTGCGTGAGGGCGGGAACATCGAACGCCTCCCCGAAGCGCCGCCCCGCCTCCAGGAAGTCACCGTACTTGCGGTGGCCCGCGGTGTGGTGGGCGCACGCGATGAGCACCCGTTCCGGATCGGAGGTCCGCCCGCGCACGCAGTCCTCCAGCATGACCTGCGCGATCTCCTGGTTGTGCGGGTCGTTCCCGGTGCGGCAGGCGGCAAGTGCGAGCCGCTCGACGAGCGGGGCGAGGTCCGCGCCGCTCTCCAGGTACGCCTTCGTCCACGCCTCGCTCGCCTCGATGTCGAGGGCGACGTTGGCCTCCTCCAGGCGGTCGAGGATCGTGCCGGAGCCGAGCCGGTCCGCTCCGGCCGGCGCCTCGATCTCGAGCGGCTGCCCGTCGCCGGTGTGGGCCTGGTGGTGGGCGGTCCGCTCGAGGAACGCGGCGGCGAGGAAGATGAGCTTCACCTGGTGGCGGTGGGTGAAGTTCTCCATGAACCAGCCGTGGGTGCTGACGTACTGGTAGCAGTGCTGGGACATCGAGAAGTTGTTCGGGTTCCGGGTCTCGATCACGGCCTGGGCGGCTCCGATCCGGATCGCGTCGAGAAGGTCGGGGAGCCGCTTTCCGGCCCGGAGGAGCTCGGCGATGCGCTCGGTCCCGGCCGGCTCGGGCTCCCGAATGAGCCGGTGAACGAGATCGCTCGTCTCGGCCGGCGTGAGCGGCTCCGTGTTGGCGACGAGGGCCCGCTCGCGCTCCGTCGTGCCGGAGTACGGGATGGCGGAGATCCGGTCCTCCTCGATGTAGACCGTGATCGCGTTGCACGCCATCTCGTAGGTCGAGTACCAGCGCGGGCCGACCGCCATGTCGAGGGCTCCCGCGTAGAGGACGGGGTGCGCCCGGTCCCAGCCGATCGCGTCGCCGAGCTCGACGGTGGAGCGCGCCCGATAGGCCTTGTGGCCGGTGGTGTACGAGCGGTTGTGGAGCATCCGGTCCTGCACGTCGATGAGGCCCGCGAAGACGAGCTCGGCGAGCACCTCGCGCCGGTGCTCGGGCTCCTCCATGAGTCCGAGGAACACCCGGTACGCCTCCAGGACCTGCCCCCGCTGCACGAGGGTGAGCCAGTGGCCGAGCCGCTCCTGGAGCGGCCCCTCCAGGCGCTCCGGCTCCTGGTCGGGCCAGTGGACCACGGGCGCGGGCGGCGGGCCGGGGGGGAGCTTCCCGCCCCGCGCGTAGTGCCCCGGGGCCTTCAGGATCTTCTGGTTCCAGATGTCGAGCCCGGTCGGGATGTACCAGATGGTCTGGGCCATCGGGAGGCCGGCCGCCTCGGGCGGCAGCATGTTCACCAGGTTGAGGGTGGCCCGGGCGCTCAGGAGACAGTGATCGTTGTTGACGAAGTTGACGAACCCGTCATCGATCCGCTCGTGGTACGGCACGTGGGTGTAGGGGCCGTGGATGCGGACCGCTTCGAGCAGCATCTCCTCGAGCGGACGGCCCTCGCGGAGGAGGTCGTAGCAGACCTCGCTCGCGCCGACCTGGTCGCGGTCGAGGATCCGCTCCTCCAGTGCGGCATATCGGTCGGACACGGATGCGGGTCGATTGGCGGCCGTCGCTTCGCTCATTCTCCTCCTCCTGCTTCGGGCCCGGGACGGGGCCGGCCATTCGCTTCAGTTTGCCATCAAACCGCGCCCGATTGCCCCCGAGCGCCGGGGGAACCGCGCCGGCGCCGTCCGTGGTGCAACCGTTCGCGGCCCGCTTGCGCCACGCCGGACGCGTTTCCGGGGTCCGTTCCCCGCCCGGCCTCCCCGGCGCCAGCAGTCAATCCCGGGCCGCGTCCGCGAGCGGTCCGCGCGCGATGGCGCGTCCGATCACGACGTTCTGGATCTCGGTCGTCCCGTCGAGGTACTGCGCCATCTTCGCGCAGGCGAGGTGGCGGGCAAGGGGATGATCGCTCCGGAGCCCCGGTGCCCCCATCGCCTGCATGCAGTCGCCGATGCGGGCGAACGCGGCCCGGGTCGCGAACTTCTTGGCGTGGGCGGCGGCGAGGGTGTGGTTGCCCCCGCCGCCATCAAGGAGCGCGGCGGCGTGCGCGGTGAGAAGCCGCGCCGCCTCGAGGTCGGTCGCCACGTCGGCGAGGAGCCACTGGAGGCCCTGGTGCTCGAGGGTCGCCCGGCCGAACGAGCGCCGTCCGGCCGCGAACGCGAGCGCGGTGTCGAGCGAGCGCCCCAGCATCCCGCAGCACATGGCGGCCACGTTGACCCGCGCGAAATCGATGCCGGCCATCGCCGCCTTGAACCCGTCCCCGGGGCCGAGGAGCACGTCGCCCCCGCCGACCCGGCACCCTTCGAAGCGGAAGCCTCCGGCCCCGAGAGCGTGGCCGCCAAGCAGGCGGTAGGCCGGTTCACGGATGACCCCCGGGGCGTCGGCCTCGACGATGAAGCAGGCGATGCCGCGCCACCCCGCGGAGGCATCCGTCTGGGCATACACGCTGAGGAGATCCGCGGACGTCCCGTTGCTCACCCACGCCTT
>JAJECB010000391.1 GCA_022822245.1 Gammaproteobacteria bacterium | reverse complement strand
TCGCGCATCAGTGCCTGAATGATCGCCTTCAGTGCTGCGATCTGCCGGCGGGCTTCATCCTCGTCCACTGCCTTTCCTCCCTTTGCCTGCTCCGCGCGACGCCTCGTAGTCCTCATCGCGAGGTTTCTCGGTGACGGCGCGGTGGCCCCGCGTTTGTTCTTCTGCACGGATGCCGCAGTGCTCCCCGGATCGGCGCAGCGCGTCGTCCGCGAGAGGCCAAGCGGCGTATCGCTGAGGCGCTGCGTCCACGCAACCCCGAGAGTAGGAAACGCAAGCGACTTCCCGCCCCTATCAATTGATAGGGTCTGGAAGTGACGCTGGATCCCTGCAGGTACCGGGCGCACGGTCCGCCACGCGCGCCGGCGGGCGGATCAGTCCGGGTCCCTCGCCATCGCGGAGATCGACCTGACGAGCTGCACGAGCTCGACCTGCCGAGAGATGCGGTTCTTGTTGAAGATCTGCTTCAAGTGCCAGCGCACCGTCCCGGTGCTGCGTCCGGTCGCAGCGGCTATGTCGCGAAGCGTGCAGCCTTCGGCCAGCATGATGGCGACGCGGGTCTCCGCGGCCGTCAACCCGAGGGCGCCGGCGACGAGCTCCGGATCGGCGCTCATCCGGCTTTCAGGCTCCACCACGAGCACGATTGCCCCGATCCGGCTTGCCCGCAGATCCGGGCGCCCGCCGCCCACCGGACTCACGTGAACGACGAGCCGGGGCGGCAGGTTGACCGGGCGTGTCACGACCATCGACCCGCCGATCCCCGGACCGCCGAAGCGCGGGAGGGCGGCTGCAAGGATCCGTTGCAGCCTCGCGTCTTCTCCCGGGAGCCAAGCCTGGAGCCGTCCCTTCGCGTCGCTCAGGCCCCGGCCTTTTCGAAGGAGTTCCTGGGCGCGCTGGTTGGCCCCGACGACGCGCCCCCTGGGATCGAGCTGGATGATGCCGCACCGGGCACTCTCGAGGAGACCCGCCATGGTCGAGCCGAGCGCCTTTGCATTGACGAGCGCGAGACGGACCCGGACGTACTGACGGATGTGGGGAAGAAGGCGCGAGAGGGTCTCGACGCGGTTAGAGGACCAGCCTTCGTCGTCGACTGGATCTGCCGCGGTCCAGATGATCCGGGAGCCGTCCGGGCCGTCGAGCCGCGCGTGGAGGCAGTCGCTCGTGTCCGACCTGGCGAGCATCTCGTTGTAGGCGACGGACGTGCGTTTCTCGTCGTTGGTGTAGAGGTCTTCGATGCTGACGATCCGGCTGTCGGGGAGCCTTCTAAGGCGCGGGCCCCGCTCGTCGATGTGGTGGTAGAGGCGGAAGTACTCCTCCTCGAACTCCTCCCGGCGCTCTCCCCGGTAGCAGCAGCGCGCGAAATAGACTTCGAGGTCGTCTCCGAGCCCGCCTTCGCCCGAGACCAGGATGTTGCCCTTGCTGCCGCAGATCTCGTCGACAAGCGCGGAGGCCTGGGGCCAGTCCGCATCATCGAGCATCGCTTCGTTCAGTGAGGCGACGATGCGGTCGAAGAGGTCCTGGTGGCTCACCGTCCGGGTGTCCTGGCAAGACCGCGTGATCCGGCGGTCCCTTGGCAGACGCTCCCTGTTTGAACGCCTCGCAAGTCCAACGTGAAGTCTTGTTCCGGCAAAGCTCTTCTCCTCGTGCAACTCACCGCCCGTGCCTCCCTTCGTTCCGGCTTCTCCCCTTCGCCCACAGCGCGAAGTCTGTTCATATCTCGAATCCACCTGGGCGGATACGGACCGCGATTGTGCCGGCTCAGGAGGCCCGGGTCCGTGAGGCCCCGGGCCTCCTTTGCTTCGCACTGTTACGTGAATACGTCGCCAGGCGCTCGTACCGCAGCGGCGCCAGTCATTTCAAGCGTGGCTCACGGCTTGCCAGTTCTTTGACCCGTTCGCTTCGCTCCTTCGTTTCGCGATCGGCGGGAGCACCGTGCGGTCGCCAGGAACGCAGAGCCATGCGCGCCGACCGCTTCCTACTCGCCGAGGCCAGCGAGGAGCCCGGTCAGGTACGCCTGGCGCTCGGTCCACATCGCGGCGACCTCTTCCCGGCCCATCACCCGAAGCGGCGAGCCACCGTCCTTCATCTTCTTCGCAACCCGTCGCTTGTTGCTGAACATCGCCGGCACCCGTTCTGCGAGGTAGACGATGATCTCGGACGGCGTGCCTGCCGGGGC
The DNA here is from genome assembly GCA_022822245.1 of Gammaproteobacteria bacterium. Next base: position 3,351 of record JAJECB010000391.1, on the reverse strand, counting down.
CATGATCCCCCGGAAATTGACGCTCGAGTCGTCGACGTCGATGCCCTGTTCCTTGAGGGTGGGCACGTCCGGGAGAAACGCGTGGCGCTCGAGATCCGCCACCCCCAGGATCTTGAGGTTCGCCTGTGAGCGAAAGGCGTCGGAGAGGTTGTTGAACCCCGCCTTGACCTGCCCTCCCATCACGTCCTTGAGCGCGCCCGCCCCGCCTTTGGGGTGGGGCACGTAGGTCATCTTCGTCCCGGTCGCCTTGACGAGCTGGAGGAAGGCGATGTGGTGCCCCACGAACTTTCCCGCGCCGTTGACCGTGAGCTTGCCCGGGTTGTCCCTCGCGTATTCCACAGACGAAGTTCTCTTCCGCGATGGGACCGAGCACGATCCCGAGGACCAGTGGTCCCGCGCCGAAGCCGTACCGTTCGAGCACCCACATGCCGCCGCCGAGCACCGCCATGATGAGCACGTCGGAGTACGAGTGCTGAACGCTGTAGGTGCCGATCACCGCGAGCACGATGACCGCGCCCGCGAGGTAGTTCTCCGGGAGCAGGATCACCCGCGCCGCGAGGCGGCAGAGCGCAAGTCCGAGCCCGACCATCAGGAGCTGACCGACGAGCATGGCGTCGATGAAGGTCCAGGACACTTCCGGATAGGAGGTGAAGAGGTCCGGGCCCGGGAAGATCCCGTGGATGAGCAGCCCGCCAAGGAGCACCGCGGCGGTCGGGCTCCCGGGAATGCTCAGCGTCAGCAGGGGAACGAGAGAGGGGCCGACCATGGCGTTGTTCGCGGTCTCGGCGGCAATGAGGCCCTCCGGCTCGCCCTTGCCGTAGGTCTGCGGGGTGCGGCTGAACTTGCGCGACTGGTCGTAGGCGACGAGTCCCGCGATCTGTCCACCCGCCCCCGGCACGAGCCCGACGATGACGCCGGCAACCGACCCGATCGCGAGCGCACGGGGGGCGCGCACCACCTGCCGAAGTGCCTGCCACACGGCGTGGCGCTTCACCGCCGCGACCGAAGCGCCGCCAGGGCAGCGCGCGAGCATGTCGATGACCTGGGGCACGGCAAAGAGCCCCACGAGCGCAGGGATGATGTGGATCCCGCCGTCGAGGTGCGAGGTGAACGCGAAGCGGTGCACACCCTGCACCCCGTCGTAGCCGATGGAAGAGAGCCACATCCCGAGGCAGCCCGCGGCGAGACCCTTGACGACGGAGCCTGATGCGAGCGATGCGATCACCGTCACCCCGAGCACCGCCATCCAGAAAAGATGCGAGGGCCCGAATCCGAGCGCCCATTGCGCGAGCACCGGGGTGAAGAAGATGAGCACGAGGACGCCGAGCACGCCGCCCGCTCCGGAGGAGAGAAACGCGAGCTGAAGCGCTTGCGCCGCGCGCCCTTGCTGCACCATGCGGTGCCCGTCGAAGGTGGTCGCGATGTTTGCCGGTGCGCCGGGGATCTTGAGGAGAATGGCGCTCACCGCTCCGCCCGCGACGGTTGCGGTGTACACCGAGCCGAGAAGAATGAGTCCGCTCGCGGGCGACATGTGAAAGGTGAAGGGGATCAGCAGCGCGACGGCCATCGTGGGGCTCAAGCCCGGAAGCGCCCCCATGACGAGGCCGCCCGCGGTGCCGAGGACGAGTACCAGGAAGTTGAACGGAACGAAGACGTTCCCGAGGTAGGTCAGGAACTCGGGCAAGGGACTGCTCCGCTGCGCTGAGCGACCTCAGAGACGAGAGGACGACCCACGAACGCTCTGCGGACCCGCTGCAAGGGTGGGTCGGGGCCCGGCGTTTCGTCCTTGGTGAGAAGTCCTTCGAGATTGGCGCCGCGCCCACCTTCGACGCGCGATAGAAGGGACAGGCGCGCGTCAGGCGGGCCGGGGGGAGCCGATGGCGAACGACCGAAACGCGCTCGAACACTCACTGCGCCGGCCTGCCCTCACCGTTCGGGTGCCCGAAGGGCGCGACGTGTCCCCGGATCTGCACATTGGTTCTCAACTCTCGAACCGCCTCCGTGACGCCGTCGTGTGGAGACTATCGGGGATCAGAACCCTATTTCAAGGTATTCTCTACCCGCATGCATTGGAGTTCCTATAGGTGGTCCTTGCGTCGTCGGTATTGGCGCTGCGCGTCAGGGAACCGGCGTTGCACCCGGCGGGGGATTTCCGTGCCGCTCTCGGCAGCGTTTAGGCATGTACGAGCGTGCTGTTCGTTCACCGTCTCCCAGCGTTCCACCTGCAGGCAGCGCGCCTGCAAGGCGTTGCGCACCGAACGACGCGCCGGAGTTCGCGGCGAAAATCAGCAGCGGGGCCGCGGTAGTGGCCCTCGTCGTGTCGGGAAACATGCTGCTGCCCTCTTGGAGACTTCAGGAGCGGTTGAACTCCTCTTCCATCTTGGAGAACAGGAAGAACGACTCCTCCACCGCATTGGTGATCAGCAGCACGTTCAACAGATCGACGCGCTGAAGCGGCGGCTCCCATTCGAAGTACCGGGCTCGCATGGCGCGCATCATCTCGCTCCGGTCTCCAGTGAGCCTGCTCGCGAGTTCCCAGGTCATCGGATCGTTGGACTCCATCGCGTCCACGAGCGAAAGGAGCACACCATCGACGCTTTCGCAGATGGTCGTTCGGAGCCCGGCGAGCTCGGACCGGTGTTCGATGTCCGCGAGGGTCTCGCAAAGGGATCCCAGCGCGTCTTCCAGCCAGGCAAGGATCTTCTGACGGTTGCGGAGCGTGTTCTGCTCCTCGACACCGTGCATGGGATGAAGCGTATGCAGGTCGTCCAGGAACTCGCTGATGTCGGAAAGGAGCTTGCGCATTCCAGCGCGAAGGGGCCCGACATTCTCGCCCTGGCGCACCGCGTCGAAGTACCCGGAGAGGTCTTTGATGGCACGTCGTTGTTCCAGATCGACGAGCACCGCGGAGGTCTCCACGTCCACCGAGGCGTGGTCATGGATGAACCGGGGACGCGCCAGCTCATCGGCTGGCGAGGTTGGCCACCGGCGCTCGAGCACCGAGCCTGTCCACTTGAGGCCGCCGAGCATCACGGGGAGCAGGAACACGCAGAGGAACACGTAGACCGCGGCGAGTTGCTGATCGAGGTCGAGCTCGAGGGCGAGGGCCGACGCCTTGACAAGGGGAACGCCGGAGTGGACTTCGAAGTACAGGAGCGGGACCAGCACCGCGCAGATGAGCACGTTGTAGCCCACCAGGTACATCGCCACTTGGCGCGACCGGCCTCTGAGCCCAGCGGACAGCAGATAGAGGATCGCGCCTGAGCCGATGAGGCTTCCGTACATGATCATGATGGCCTGCTCGACGGAGAAGATCCCCACTGCCGCGAGGCTGATGCCGAAGACGGTGAC